>NZ_JBDHZL010000001.1:0-176470 GCF_039811905.1 Nigerium sp.
AGGCCCCCTCGGCCCGGCCCCTGCCCGGTCCGGACGAGCCGCTCGGGGCGGCCGGCGTCCCCGACCTGCGCTACGCCGCCGTCACCGCGCTCTTCACCGACGATCCGGCCGACCCGGACGCCTCCGCGGCGCTCGCCCGCGCCCGCGACGCCCTCGCCGGGCTGGGCCTGGCCGACGCCTGGGATCACCCGGCCCACGAGGCCCTCCTTGCCGAGGCCGACTTGCTCTGGCACGGCCCCGCCGAGTGGGACGCCCTGGGCGACTAGGGGCGACGACCCCTCGCGCCCGGACGCCCCGGGTGTCAGACTGGGCGCCATGCCGCGATCGATCTGGAAGGGCGCCGTCTCGTTCGGCCTCGTCACGATCCCCATCAAGATGTACGGGGCCACCGAGGAGAAGGACATCACCTTCCGCCAGGTGCACGACGAGGACGCCGGACGCATCCGCTACAAGCGCGTCTGCGAGGCGTGCGGCAAGGAGGTGCCCTACGAGCACATCGTCAAGGGCTACGACGCCGGCGACGGCCGGATGGTGACCCTGGACGCCGCCGACTTCGAGGACCTCCCCCTCCCGAGCGCGAAGGCGATCGAGATCGTCCAGTTCGTCGATATCGAGCAGATCGACCCGAGCTACTTCAACAAGTCCTACTTCCTGGAGGCCGAGGGGCCCGGGGTGAAGCCGTACGTGCTGCTGCGGGAGGCGCTGGCGTCCTCGGGGCGCGCGGGCATCGTGAAGGTGGCCGTCCGGACGCGCGAGACGCTGGCGCTCGTCCGCGCGAAAGACGACCTGCTCATGCTGCACACCATGCTGTGGCCGGACGAGTTGCGCGACGGTTCGTTCGCCGCACCGCCGGAGACGGCGACGGCCTCCAAGGCCGAGGTGGAGATGGCGACGATGTTCATCGACCAGCTCACCTCCGACTTCGACCCGACCGCGTTCACCGACTCCTACCGCGAGGCGCTGGAGCAGGTCGTCGCCGCGAAGCTGGAGGGCACGCCGATGCCCGCCGAGAGCGGGGGCGAGGAGCCCGAGCAGGCCGAGGTGGTCGACCTGGTGGCCGCGCTGAAGGCGTCCGTGGCGGCCGCGAAGAAGAGGCGCGAGGAGGCGGAAACCTCGACAAAACCCAAGAAGTCTCAAGTTAGCTGAGACTTTAGGGAGACGTGTCGCTAAAAATCGCTTATCTTTCTCTCGTGCGCTGACCACGCACCATCGGGGTCCCGGGCAGAAGCCTGGGGGGGAGGCCTGACCTCCGGGTTCTCTGAACCCCCGATGAGAAAGCTCTCAGCATGCGCTTGGCCCTGCGGTGGTCTCTCGTTCGGTTCGTCGGTATCGCGGTCCCCCTCACGTTGATGGGGCCCCTCGCCCTCTCCGGGACGGCCCTCGCCGCGCCCTCGAGCGCGACGCCGCCGGCGTCCGTGCCGGCCGCCGCTCCGGCCCCCGTCACCGCGGCGCCGGCCGCACCCGGGTCCGCCGGCCCGACCCCCAAGCGGGCGGCGTCCGCGAAGGTCGACGCCACCAAGAAGGCCCTGGCGAAGGCGTCCGGGAGCCTCGGGCTGCCAGTCGCCACGACGGGCAAGCAGGTCTGGAGCGCCACGATGGCCGCGCCCGACGGCGTCGCCGTCGCGGGCGTGACGTGGCCGACGAAGGCCGGCGCGGACGTCCAGGTGTTCCTGCGCACCAAGGACGCCTCCGGCCGCGCGTCCGCCTGGCAGAAGCTGGACACCGAGGCCCCGGCCGGCGGCGCGGAGTCGCCGACCGGCGGCACGGACCCCATCGTCGTCACGGACGCCGCCTCCGTGGAGGCGGCCACCGTCGCCGGGCAGGACGTCGGGGCGACGCTGCGCGTGATGTCGTCCGCGGAGACCGCCGCCGACGACAAGGCCGTCGCCGAGCGGACCGGCGGTGACGCGCTCGGCGGGACGCCGGCGTCCCTCGGGATTCGCTCGCGCGCCGAGTGGGGCGCGAACGAGAGCCTCGTGCGCTACGGCTACACCTATTCGACGGTGACCGGGGTGATGATCCATCACACCTCGGGGTCCAACAGCTACACGCAGGCGGCGGTGCCGGCGATCCTGCGGTCGATCCAGGCGTACCACGTGAACGGGCGCGGCTGGAACGACATCGCCTACAACGTGCTCGTCGACAAGTACGGCACCGCGTGGGAGGGCCGCGGCGGCGGCCTGGCGCGGGCGGTGCAGGGCGGCCACGGCTGGAAGGTGACGAACGCGCGGGTGTTCGGGCTGTCGTTCATGGGCGACTACCAGACCGCGGCGGCCCCGGCGGCGATGCTCGACAAGGCCGAACGCATCATCGCGTGGAAGTTCCAGGCGCACGGGGTCGACCCCTACGGCACGACCTGGGGGTCCGGCGGGCAGGACGGCGGCTCGACCTTCCTCAACGCCATCTCCGGGCATCGCGACGAGAACGCCACCGACTGCCCCGGAAAGAACGTCTACAGCCGCTTCGCCGAGATCCGCTCGAAGGTGAAGGGGTACATGGCGACCGACTGGGACGGCGACCGCTCGTTCAACCAGGACGCCACCGGCGACGGTAAGCCCGACCTCGCGGTCGTGGACGGCCAGAACGTTATGATCACGCAGCTCTTGGCGCAGCCGTTCACGCCCCGGCGAGCTCTGACCCTGCCGACCGCCCCGCGGGACGCCGTGCTCGCCGGCGACCTCTCAGGCGACGGGGTGGGCGACATCGTCGTCCGCGACTACGCCGGCGTCCTGAAGCTGTACCGCGGCCTGGTCGGCGGCGGGTACAGCCAGACGGGCACGACGCTGGCGTCCGGGTGGGGCGGCTACGAGCAGTTCATCGCGGCGCCCAACTTCGGCGGCGACCGCCGGGGCGCGCTCCTGGCGCTCGACCGGGCGAACCGGCGCATCCTCGCCTTCCCGGGCAACGGCGCCGGCGGGCTGCAGACGCCCCAGACGCTCACGACGGCCGGCGTCGACTACGACCTGATCGCCCTCGCGGGCGTCTGGAACACCACCGACGGGACGCCCGACCTGGTCGCCCGCCGCACGAACGGCACGCTCGACCTGCTGGCCGGCGACGGCTACGGCACGGTGAAGTCGACGACGTCGCTCGGCGGCGCGTGGGGCGACGCCTGGACGATCGTCGGCGGAGCCAACGTCGACGGATCCGGCGGCCCGGACCTCGTCGCGGTGAGCAAGACCGGCCAGATCTCCCTGACGACCTCGACGGCCGGACGCGTCGGCGGCACGAGCGCGCGGGCCGGGTCGGTCCGCGTGAGCACCGAGTTCGGCGGCTCGTACCGGAGCCTGACGCCCGCCCGCATCCTCGACACCCGCTCCGCGCTTGGCGCGCCCGGTCCCGTCGCGGCCAACGGCACGGTGTCCCTGCAGGTCGCCGGGCGCGGCGGCGTCCCGGCGACGGGCGTCTCGGCGGTCGTGCTGAACGTGACGGTCACGCGTCCGCAGGCGGCGGGCAACGTGCAGGCGTGGGCGTCCGGGGCGGCGATGCCGAGCACGTCGTCGCTGAACTTCGCGCCCGGCCAGGACGTGCCGAACGCCGTCGTGGTGCCCGTGGGGCGCGACGGCAAGGTGAACCTGCGCAACGCGTCCTCCGGCACGTCGCACCTCATCGCGGACGTCGGCGGCTACTACGTGGCCGGCAACGTCCAGGTGCCCGGCGCGTTCGCGCCGGTGGCGTCCTCGCGGCTGCTCGACACCCGGACGAATACCGGGGCCACCGGCCCGATCGCGCCCTACGGGACGGCGACGGTGCCGATCGCCGGACGCGGCGGCGTCCCCGCGACGGGCGTCGCGGCCGTCGCGCTCAACGTCACGGTGACGCAGCCGACCGTGGCGGGCAACGTCCAGGTGTACCCCTCCGGTACGCGCGCGCCGGCGTCCTCGAACGTGAACTTCGTGCGCGGCCAGACCGTCGCGAATCTGGCGGTGGTCAAGCTCGGCGCCGACGGCCGCGTGACCCTGCGCAACAGCTCGTCGGGCACCGTGCACCTGATCGCCGACATCGCGGGGTACTACCTCGCGGGGACGCCGACGATGCCCGGCTCGTTCGTGCCGCTCAGCCCCACCCGGACGCTCGACACGCGCGCCGCGCTCGGGGCGCCCGGCCCGGTGGCCCCCTACGGGGTGGTGGCCCTCCAGGCCACCGGACGCGGCGGCGTCCCGTCGTCGGGGGTTTCCTCCGTCGTCTACAACGTGACGGTCACCCGTCCACAAGTCTCCGGCAACCTTCAGGTGTACCCCTCGGGAGCGGCGATTCCGTCGTCTTCCAGCCTGAACTTCGTCGCCGGTCAGGACGTCCCCAACCTGGTGCCCGCGAAGGTGGGCACCGGCGGACGGGTCAGCCTGCGCAATGCCTCATCCGGCACCACCCATCTCATCGCCGACGTCGCCGGTTACTACCGATGACCGGTCCTCGCGATGGCCACCGAAGGATCCCCCAGCCTTCACAACCACTATGAAGGGATATTCCTCCATGCCTGAGAAGTTCGTTTCCCGGTCCCTCCGGACGGCCGTGACGCTGCCGCTCGTCAGCGCCGCGCTGGTTCTGCCGTCCACGTCCGCAGCGGCGGCTCCCGCGACGTCCCTCGCCCCCGCGGCGGGGAGCCAGACGTCGGTGAGCGCCGGGGCCGCCACGGCGGTCCGCACCGCCGGTGCCGCCCTGAAGTCGGCCGCTCGCCCGTCCGGGCTGCCGGCCTCGGCGAAGGGCCGCTTCGTGAGCACGTCGCGCCTCGCCGTCTCCGCCGACGTCAGCATGCTCGGCGTCACCTGGCCGACCACCGCGAAGCGGGTGTCGGTGTTCGTGCGCACCACGCAGGCCGGCCAGAAGGCGTCCGCGTGGAAGGCGGTGGGCCAGGAGCAGGGCACCGAGGCCGCGAAGACCGCCGGCACCGAGCCGACCATGGTGCTCGGCAAGGCGACGGTCGAGGCCGTCGTCCTCTCGGACGCGCCGGTCGCGGCCAGCCTGCGCTCCTACGGCTCGCAGGTCACCGGCACGGACGCCGCCGTCGCGTCGGCCGCGGCGAAGGCGACCGCGGACAGCGTCTCGATGCGGGCGGCGTCCGTCACGAGCGCGAACGCGACGTCGGCGACCGGCGTCTCCGGCGACGCGGTGTCGGGGAAGGCCGTCTCGATCTACCGGCCGACGATCCGCTCGCGGGCGGCGTGGCGGGCCAATCAGGGGCTCGTGCGCGAGCCCTACCGCTACGGCGTCGTCACGGGCGTGATGATCCACCACACCGCGACGAGCAACAGCTACACGCGCAGCCAGGTGCCCGCGATCCTGCGCGGCATCCAGGCGTACCACGTGAACGGACGCGGCTGGAACGACATCGCGTACAACGTGCTCGTCGACAAGTACGGCGTCGCCTGGGAGGGGCGCGGCGGCGGCCTCACGAACGCCGTCGTCGGCGGCCACGGCATGGGCATCACGAACGCCCGCGTGTTCGGGCTCTCGTTCATCGGCAACTACGACGTGAAGAAGCCCTCGTCCGCGATGCTGGACACCGCCGAGCGCGTCATCGCCTGGAAGTTCGCGATGCACAGCGTGTCGGTGTACGGGCGGACGTGGGGTTCGTCCGGCGCGCTCAACAACATCTCGGGGCACCGCAACGAGAAGAGCACGTCCTGCCCCGGACGCTACGTGTACGCCAAGATGAGCACGATCCGCGCGAAGGTGGCCACCTACAAGCAGCGCTACTACAGCAACGTGAGCGCGGCGGCCGTCCGGGCGGCGAGCCGCTGAGGATCCACAGGCGCTGAGGCGTCCGGTCGAAACGGCCGCTGAGCGGCTCTGACCGGACCAGCGCAGACCAGGCGAGTGCCGCCGTCCCCGGGGACGGCGGCACTCGCGTTTGTGTCCGTGGGCGTTTGTGGGCGTGTGTCTGGGGGCCTGTGTGTCCGGGGGCGCCGGATCGGGGAGCGGACCCCCAGAGTTCCGAGCCCCATCGGATGCTGTGGTTTGCTCACACCTCGTGAGCAAACCCAAGGCGCGATCGGGGTGGGGAGTTTCGGGGGTGAGGCCCACGTCGGGGCCCCACGTCCGGGGGCGCCCGGGGTGACCGGGGGCGTCCGGGGTGACCGGGGGCAACCGGCGCTTGGGGGCGTCCGGGGTGACCGGGGGCGTCCGGGGTGCGGCGACGATCGGCCAGGGCGACGGATCCGCCTCGTCGCGCGCGCACGAGTGCGCGCCGGATCGGGCATGACAGCGTTCCCACAGGATCTCTCGACAACCAGAGAGCGCTCGTTCGCGCGCGGCAGCCCGGACGCCGACGGCGAACGCGCAGGGGGCGGGAGCGCCCTCCCCGCCGTGCCGGATGCCGCCGAACGGTCCTTCGTCGGGCAACCGGCATGGTCTAGTCTCGGGTCGTGGATGCCATGACGACTGTTCCCCTGCCCAAGAACGAACCGAACCTCACCTACGCCCCCGGCACCCCCGAACGCGCGGAGCTGGAAGTCCGGCTCGCCGAGTTGGGCAACCAGGCCCCCGTCGAGCTGTGCGGCACCTTCGGCCACGAGAAGCGACCGGGCACCGGCAAGGACCGGCTCGAGGTGACGATGCCGTCCGACCACCGGCACGTGCTGGGCGTCGTGCAGCAGGCGTCCCATGAGGACACGGAGAAGTCCATCGAAGCGGCCCTCGAGGCCGGCGCGGAGTGGGCGCGGCTGCCGTTCGACGAGCGGGCCGCCGTCCTGCTGCGCGCCGCCGACCTCATCGCGGGCCCGTACCGGGCGACGATGAACGCGGCGACGATGCTCGGCCAGGGCAAGACCGTCCAGCAGGCCGAGATCGATTCGGCGTGCGAGCTCATCGACTTCCTGCGGTTCAACGTCGCCTACGCGCAGCAGATCTACGCCGAGCAGCCGGCGTCCAGCCCGGGCGTCTGGAACCGGATGGAGTACCGGCCGCTGGAGGGCTTCGTCTACGCCATCACGCCGTTCAACTTCACCGCGATCGCGGGCAACCTGCCCACCGCGCCGGCCCTCATGGGCAACCCCGTCATCTGGAAGCCGGCCCTCACGCAGTCGCTGGCCGCCCACTACTTCGTCGAGGTGCTGGAGAAGGCGGGCCTCCCGAGCGGGGTCATCAACATGGTGCCCGGGCACGGGGCCGAGGTGTCCGACGTGGCGCTGGCCAGCCCGCATCTCGCGGGCATCCACTTCACGGGGTCGACGCGGGTCTTCCAGGGACTGTGGTCGCAGGTGGGCTCCCACATCGCGAACTACCGCGGCTACCCGCGCATCGTCGGCGAGACCGGCGGCAAGGACTTCATCGTCGCCCACCCCAGCGCCGACCCCGACGCCCTCGTGACCGCCCTGGTCAGGGGCGCGTTCGAGTACTCCGGGCAGAAGTGCTCGGCGGCGTCCCGGGCGTACATTCCGAAGAGCCTGTGGAAGACGGTCGGCCCGGCGCTCATCGAGCAGACCGAGGCGCTCAAGGTGGGCGACGTCCGCGACCTGGCGAACTTCACCTCGGCGGTGATCGACCAGCGGGCGTTCGTGAAGATCTCCCAGGCGATCGAGGCGGCGAAGGCCAGCGCGGACGCCGAGGTCGTCGCGGGCGGCACCTATGACGACTCCGAGGGCTGGTACATCCGGCCCACGGTGATCGCGTCCGACAACCCGACGCAGGACATCTTCGTCACCGAGTACTTCGGGCCCGTGCTGGGCGTCCACGTGTACGACGACGCGAAGTGGAGCCAGGTGCTCGATCACGTCGACACGGCGTCCCCGTACGGCCTCACCGGCTCGGTCTTCGCGACCGACCGGACGGCGGTGCTGGAGGCGTCCGAGCGGCTGCGCTTCACGGCCGGCAACTTCTACGTCAACGACAAGCCCACCGGGGCGGTCGTGGGTCAGCAGCCGTTCGGCGGGGCGCGGGCGTCCGGCACGAACGACAAGGCGGGGTCGATGTGGAACCTGATCCGCTGGGCGTCGCCGCGCGCGCTCAAGGAGACGCTCGTCCCGCCGACGTCCACCGGCTACCCGCACATGCGCTGAGGCGCGCCCGAGGCGTCCCTCAGCTCGGACGCCGCCGGCGCCGGTCCCGGGCCGCGCCCCTACGGGGGCGCGGCCCTCGTGCGTCCCAGGGACGGGCCGGAGCCGCGGGCACAGTCGGGGTGGTCCTCATCTCGGTTTGTCAGCGAACTGATCGCGTTGGCAGAGTGTGCTCGCCCGGTCAACGGATGACCGGCACGACGAAGGAGTGCACGTGATCGAAGGTTGGGAACAGACGATGGGGGCGGCACCGCTCCTCGGGATCGCGGCGGGGGCGATCCTGCTGCTGCTGGTGTTGGTGATCCGGTTCAAGACGCACGCCTTCCTCGCGCTCACGATCACGAGCCTGCTGACCGCGCTGGCGACGGGGATCCCGCTGGCGAAGATCGTTCCGACGATCATCACGAGCTTCGGCAACACGCTCGGCTCGGTGGCCCTGCTGGTCGGCCTGGGCGCGATGCTCGGCAAGCTGGTGGAGTTCTCCGGCGGCGCGGCCGTGCTGGCCGAGCGGATGGTCAGCATCTTCGGCGAGAAGCGCGCCCCGTTCGCGTTGGGGCTCGCGTCTCTCATCATGGGTTTTCCGATCTTCTTCGACGCCGGCCTGGTCGTGATGCTGCCGGTGATCTTCGCGGTCGCCCAGCGGTTGCGCGGGCCGGTGCTCGCCTACGGAATCCCGGCCGCCGCGGCCTTCTCGGTGATGCACGTGTTCGCCCCGCCGCACCCCGGCCCGGTGTCGGCCACCGAGCTCTACAACGCGAACCTGGGCGTCGTGCTGCTGCTGGCCCTCGTGATCGTGTTCCCCCTGTGGTACCTCACCGGCGCCCGCTGGGGGCGCGTCGTCGCCCGCCGCCACCCCTACCAGCTGACCTCCAGCATCTTCGGAGAGGAGGACCCGGAGCAGGTCAAGAACCCGCCGCGCGTCGGCACCGTCATCGCGTGCCTCCTCGTGCCGCTCGGCCTGATCTTCCTGAACACGGGGCTGGACTTCCTGCGCGCGGCCGGCGTGGTCGACTCCGGAGCGCTGTGGTTCAAGGTCGGTTCGATGCTCGGCACCGCCCCCGTCGCCCTGCTGATCGCCGTGCTCTTCGCCAGCTACGTGCTGGGCTACCGGCGCGGGGAGGACGGCGTCGAGATGGAGAAGATCCTCGACTCCGCGCTGGGCCCGATCTGCTCGGTCGTGATCATCACCGGCGCGGGCGGCATGTTCGGCGGGGTGCTGCGGGCGTCCGGCATCGGGGACGCCCTGGCGCACTCGCTCAGCGACACCGGCCTGCCGCTGATCGTGGCGGCCTACCTCGTGTCGGCGATCCTGCGCGTGGCGCAGGGGTCGGCGACGGTCGCGCTCGTGACCGCCGCGGGCCTGATGGCCCCGGCCGTCGCGGGGGCGGGCTACAACCCGGTGCAGCTCGCCTGCATCGTGCTCGCCACGGCCGCCGGGTCGGTGTTCGCCGGCCACGTGAACGACTCGGGCTTCTGGCTGGTGGGACGCCTGATGGGCATGGACGTGACGACGACCCTGAAGGTCTGGACCGTCCAGCAGGCCATCGAGTCGGTCGTCGGCTTCGGGATGGTCTGCGCGGTGTTCGGCGTCGCCAGCCTCGTCTGAGGGGCCGGGCGCCCGACGATCGGCCGCCCGGCCGGCTGGCCACCCGCTCAGTGGGTGGCCAGCCACTCCTCGCCGATGGCCTGCTGGGAGTTCAGGACGCCCGTGATCTCGGGGGCCGCCTGCTCCTCGATCTGGCGACCCACGAACGGGACGTTCACGGTCAGCTCGCCGTCGTAGTCGATGGACGTCTCGGCGTCCGTGCCGCTGAGCGCGGCGGCGCCGGTCAGCGTGACCGGCAGCCCGGGGACGGCGATGTCGAGGCGTCCGTCACGCCCCCCGGACGCCGTCCGCGGCCCCCAGGCGACCGTCTGGACGACCGTCAGCGTCTTCCCGATGAACCGGCTGACCTCGGACGGCGCCTCGACGACCGCCCGCGTGCTCGTCGTCGGGGAGCCGGACGCCTCGCCGTCGACCGTCACCTCGTGCGAGTGTGCGCCCAGCCGCTCGCAGGCGTGGGCCAGGAAAGCCGGGTCGGTGAGCATGGCCAGGACCCGGTCGGGGGACGCCTTGAAATGGTGGCGTGCGGTGAGCTTCATGGCCCTCATTCTGGGGCACCGTGGCCCGTGCGTCACAGATCCTCTCGTGCGTGGCGCGGCATTCGGATCGCGCGTCTCGGGCCGCTTGGCTAGCATGACCGGTAAGCGATCGCACAAGGGAGTGATGATGGTGTCCGGTTTCTCGGCCGAGGATGCGGAGAAGGATCGGAAGCTTCAGGGGGCCGCGGCCGCGCTGGGGGAGGCGTTGCCGGTTCCGATCGATCCGGGGGCGTTCACGCGCTGCTACTTCGCGCGCAACAGTCCCGATGAACTCGCCGAGCGCGCGGAGGCCGACCTGGCCGCCCTCATGCGCGCCCACCTCGAGCTGGGGGCCCGGCGCGAGGGCGACACGGACCTGATCTCGGTCGTCACCCCGACCGCGGTTGAGGACGGCTGGAGCGCGCAGGGGTCCACCGTCGTCCAGATCGTCACGACCGATCGCTCGTTCCTTGTCGACACCGTCCTGATGGACCTGACGCGGCGGGACTGGTCGATCCGGCACCTGCATCACCCGCAGTTCCTGGCCGAGCGGGACGCCGACGGCGTCCTGACGTCGATCGCGCCCCGCGAGGCGGACGCCCCCGGCTCACCCGAGTCGTGGATCTGCCTGGAGATCTACCCGCCGCTCGGCCGCTCGGCGGACGAACTCGGCGCGACGCTCGCCGACGAGCTGCGGCCCGGCCTCCGGCAGGTGCGGCTGGCGGTCGAGGACTGGGACCGCATGCGCGCCCACGCCGTGGAGTGCGGCCGCGTGCTCGACCAGACGCCGCAGCCGGTGTCGCCGGGGCGGGTGCGCACGGTCATCCGGCTGCTGGAGTGGCTCGCCGACGACCACTTCGCGTTCCTCGGCTACCAGCGGTTCGCGGTGGAGGGGGAGCGCTTCACGCCCGTCGAGGGGTCGGCGCTGGGGATCTGCCGCGAGGATCTGGCCGTCGATTTCAACGCCATCGCGCCCGGCCACGACGGCCGCGAGCTGCTCGTCGTCACGAAGTTCCCGCGCCGCTCGCCGGTGCACCGGCCCTCCTATCTCGACTACCTGGGCGTCCGGGTGTTCGACGAGGCGGGGCACATCGTGGGCGAGCACCGGTTCCTCGGCCTGCTGGCCGCGACGGCGTACTCCGAGTCGGTCGACCACATTCCGGGGCTGGCCGAGAAGGCGCACGAGCTGGAGGCGTCCATCGGGTTCGATCCCGACAGCCACGGCGGCCATGTGGTGCGGCAGGTCGTGAACACCTACCCGCGCGACGAGCTGTTCCAGGCGAAGGTGGCCGAGCTCGCCCCCATCGTGGAGACCGTCGTCAACCTGCAGGAGCGCCGGCAGGTGCGGCTGTTCGTGCGAGCCGACCGGTACGGCCGGTTCGTCTCCTGCACGATCTACCTGCCCCGCGACCGGTACAACACAGCCGTCCGGACGCGGATCGCGCAGATCCTGATGGACGCCCTCGACGCCGAGACGCTGGAGCACCAGGTGCAGGTCAGCGAATCGGTGCTGGCCAGGCTCTTCTTCGTCGTGAAGCTCCCCGACGGCGCGCGGGCGGCCGACGTCGACGTGGCCGGCCTCGAGCGGCGCATCGCCGCCGCGACCCGCAGTTGGGACGACGAGTTCAACGCTGTGGCCGACGAACTCCCGGCCCAGGAGCGCGGCGTCGAGTTCGGCGAGGCCTACGAGTCGGTGTTCGACCCGGCCGTGGCCGTGGAGGACCTGCGGCTCGCGAACGCCCTCGACCCCGCCGACGACGGCGACCTCCAGTTCAGCATCGCCCCCGACGCGGAGCGGCCGCACGCGCTGCGCTTCAAGGTGTTCACGCGCCGGCCGATGTCGCTGACCGAGGTGCTGCCGCACCTCGGCGTCCTCGGGGTGGAGGTGACCGACGAGCGTCCGTTCGAGTGGGACCTGCGCGGCGACCGCGTCCACGTCTACGACTTCGGTCTGCGCCTGCCGGACGATCTTCCGGCGGAGTGGGACGCCGACGACCGGGCGCGGTTCCGGGCGGCGTTCGCGGCGTCCTACCGGGGGCTCGCGCACCCGGGCAAGATGAACCGGCTCGTGATGACGGCGAAGCTCACCTGGCAGCAGGTGAGCTGGCTGCGCGGCATCGGGCGGTACCTGCAGCAGGCGGGCATCCCGTTCTCGCAGTTCTACGTCGCGGACGCGCTCACCGAGTACCCGGCCATCGCGGCGGCGCTCGTGGACGCCTTCGAGACCAAGTTCGACCCCGCGCGCGGGGGCGAGGTGGGCGAGCGGGCGGCGTCTTTCGAGGAGAAGGCCCGGGCGATCGAGAAGATGCTCGACGACGTGGCCTCCCTTGACCAGGATCGCATCCTGCGCATGTACGTCGCGGTGCTGCGGGCGGTCGTTCGGACGAACGCGTTCGTCGAGGACGCGCCCGCGCTGGCCCTGAAGATCCTGCCCCGCGAGCTCGCGCTGCTGCCCGAGCCGCGACCCGCGTTCGAGATCTTCGTCGTCAGCCCCCGGGTGCAGGGCGTGCACCTGCGGTTCGGCCCGGTCGCGCGCGGCGGGCTGCGGTGGTCCGACCGCAAGGAGGACTTCCGGACCGAGGTGCTCGGCCTCGTCAAGGCCCAGATGGTGAAGAACACGGTGATCGTGCCGGTGGGCGCGAAGGGCGGGTTCGTGCCGATGAACCTGCCGGACGCCCGCACCGATCGCGCGGGCTGGCTCGCCGAGGGCGTGGCCTGCTACGAGATCTTCATCACGTCGCTGCTGAGCGTCACCGACAACATGGTGGACGGGGCGGTCGTGCCGCCCGAGGGCGTCGTCCGGTACGACGCCGACGACGCCTACCTCGTCGTGGCCGCCGACAAGGGCACGGCCGCGCTGTCGGACAACGCGAACGCGATCTCGCTCGCGCGCGGGTTCTGGCTGGGGGACGCCTTCGCGTCGGGCGGCTCGGTCGGCTACGACCACAAGAAGATGGGCATCACGGCTCGGGGGGCCTGGGAATCGGTCAAGCGGCACTTCTACGAGATGGGCGTCGACTGCCAGGCCGAGGACTTCACCTGCGTCGGCGTCGGCGACATGGCGGGCGACGTCTTCGGCAACGGGATGCTCCGCAGCGAGCACACCAAGCTGGTGGCCGCGTTCAACCACCTGCACGTCTTCCTCGACCCGGACCCCGACCCGGCGGCGTCCTTCGCCGAGCGCGCGCGCCTGGCCGCGCTGCCGCGGTCGTCGTGGGCCGACTACGACCCGAGCGTGATCTCGGCCGGCGGCGGCGTCTACGAGCGGACGCGCAAGGCGATTCCGGTCTCCGACCAGGTGCGCGAGGTGCTCGGGATCGACGACGGCGTCACCGAGCTGACGCCTCCCGAGCTGATCTCCGCGATCCTGCGGGCGCCGGTCGACCTCGTCTGGAACGGCGGCATCGGGACGTACGTGAAGGCGTCCTTCGAGCGCAACGAGGACGTGGGCGACAAGGCGAACGACGCCGTCCGCGTGGACGGCGGGCAGGTGCGCGCGAAGATCGCCGGCGAGGGCGGCAACCTGGGCTGGACGCAGCACGGGCGCATCGAGTACGCGATGGCCGGCGGACGCATCAACACCGACTTCATCGACAACTCGGCCGGGGTGGACACGTCCGACCACGAGGTGAACATCAAGATCCTGCTGCAGCCGGCCGTGAAGGCCGGCGAGTTGGACGCCGACGCGCGCGTCGAGCTGTTGGAGTCGATGACCGAGGACGTGGCGCGCCACGTGCTGGAGCACAACGTCGACTCGAACAGAGCCCTGGCCGCCGGCGCGCTGCTGGCGGTCGACCGGGCCGAGGCGAACGAGTCGTGGATGCGGGAGCTGGAGGCGTCCGGGCATCTGGATCGCGAGTTGGAGGGCCTGCCGAGCAGCGAGGAGATGGCCCGGCGGATCGACGAGGGGCGGCGCCTCACCCGGCCCGAGTACGCGACGCTGCTGGCGTACACGAAGATCCGGCTCTCCGAGCTCGTCATCGACTCCACGCTGCCCGACGACCCCTACCTCGCGGACCGGCTGTCGACGTATTTCCCCAAGCCGCTTCGGGAACGGTTCGCTGACGCCATGCGGAATCACCCGCTGCGTCGCGAGATCGTCTCGACGGTCACGGTGAACCGGTTTGTCAACAGCCAGGGGCCGAGCGCGTACAACCGGCTGGCGACGGAGACGCAGTCCGACATCGACCGGATCGTCCGGGCGCAGCTCGCCGCCCGCACGATCTTCCGCGTCGCGGGGATGGAGCTGAGCCTGCCGAAACTCGACGTGGACGCCGCGACCGAGACCGGCGTCCGGGTGTCGCTGCAGCGGATGGTCGAGCGGGCCGCCCGCTGGCTGCTGCACAACCGCCGCGGCCACATCGACATCACGCGCGAGGCGAATCGGTTCACCACGCCGATCGGCGTGGTGGTCGGGCTGCTGCCCGGCCTGCTCAGCTCGGCCCAGCGCGCGGTGTGTGAGGAGGAAGCCCGCGCGATGATCGCGGCCGGGGTGTCGGAGGACGTCGCCGGCCCGGTCTCGACGGCCCGGCTGGCGCACCTGGCCCTGCCGATCGTCGACACGGCGCTCGACCTGGGCCGCGACCCCGCGTTCGTGGCGGGGCTCGACTTCACGCTCGCCCAGGAGCTCGGGCTCGACATCGTCATGGAGCGGGTGGACGCCCTGGAGCGCCGGTCGCGCTGGGAGACGATGGCCCGCGCCGCGTTGCGCGACGACCTGCAGGCGCTGCAGGCGCAGCTGACGCGGGACGTGCTTCAGGCCGCGCCGGAGGCGTCCGGGGAGCGCGAGGCGATCGACGCGTGGCGGGCCGGGGTGAAGGGCACCGATGAGGAGGTCCGGCTGCTGGCGGAGGCCTGCGACGGCCCGGTCGACCTGGCGCGGATGTCGGTGGCGCTGCGGGTGGTGCGGAGCCTGCTGACCTGATATTCAGGTCCCCATGCGGACGGCGTCCGAGGGGGCGAGAGGAGACGGCATGACGGACCAGCAAGGTGAACGGCCGACGGGGTTCGCGCGCGGTGCGCCCCTGCCTCCGGTCCTGCTGGGGGTGGCGCTCATCGTCGTGGTCGGTGACTCGCTGCTGCGCGCCGTGCTCGGGCAGCCGCTGTCGCCGGTGCGGTTCGCCGTCGTCGGCGTGTTGACGGTCGCGTGGGCGTGGTACGTGTACCCGGCGCTCGTGCAGGTCTACCAGCGGCGCTGACAGCGTGCCCGGCATGCGGATCGACCTGCACACCCATTCGTCCGTCTCCGACGGAACGGACGCCCCGGCCGCCCTGGTCGCGAAGGCGGCGGCCGCGGGGCTGGACGCCGTCGCGCTGACCGATCACGACACGTTCGATGGGCTGGCGGAGGCGCACGCCGCCGGCCCCGCGGCGGGCGTCGAGGTGCTGGGCGGGCTCGAGATGTCGACCGAGCGCGGCGGCAACGCCGTCCATCTACTCGGCTACGGCTGCCGCACCGACGATCCGGCCCTCCTGGCCGAGCTGGCCCGGCTGCGGGACGCCCGCGATGACCGCGTGCCGCGCATGGTGGCCCGGCTGGGCGAGCTGGGCATGCCGCTGACGGTGGAGGATGTCCTCGCCGAGGCGCGGGATACGCCGAGCGTCGGGCGTCCGCACGTGGCCGACGCGCTGGTGCGCAAGGGCTACGTGGCGAACCGCGACGAGGCGTTCGACAGCTGGCTGGCCGACGGCGGCCCCGCGTACGTCGAGCGCTACCAGACCCCGCTGGAGGACGCGATCGCCCTGGTCAGGGGCGCGGGCGGCGTCCCGGTGCTGGCGCACCCGTGGTCGCGCGGACGCCGCGCCGACCTGCCCGAGGAGGTGCTGGCCGAGCTGGTTCGGGAGCACGGGCTGGCGGGTTTGGAGGCCGACCATCCCGATCACGACGCCGCGACGCGGGCCGCGTTGCACGCGATCGCCGACCGGTTGGGGGTGCTGGCCACAGGGTCGTCCGACTATCACGGCCTCGGCAAGACCAACAATCCGCTGGGCGCGTGCGTGACCGATCCGGCGGTCTATGCCGACATCGTCCGCCGCGTGGCGGAGGGGTAGGCGCTCAGGCGCCTGGCTGCTCCGCGCCGCGGACGCCCGTAGGGCGACCCTTCTTGCCGGTCTGGCCGCCCTTGCCTCGGAGGCGGGCCAGGTTGGTGACGAGCGTCAGCACGAACGCGAGAAGGAACGAGACGACCATCGCGACGGTCATGCCGACGGGTGTGGTCGCGATGAACGGGGCGACGAAGGCGGGGAGATACGCGGACGCCTCGGCGCCCGTCGCGCCCACGACTGCGCCCCCGGCGGTGGCCGAGAGGAGCGCGATCGCGAAGACCAGCCGGGCCCCGAACATGAACGGGTAGGCGGCTTCGACGAAGGTCCCAAAGAAGAAGTTCACGGCAGCTCCGGAGCCGGCCAGTGCCCGTTCGCCGGTCGTGCGCGGCCGGACGACGTTCGCCAACGTGATGCCCAGGGACACCATGACCATGCTCACCATGTCGACGGCTCCGAAGAAGCTGTGCCCTTTCTGGCCCATCTCCAGCAGGACGAGCGGCAAGATCACCGAGTGGTAGACGCCGCCCAGGATCGCGGGCCACATGGCGAGCCCGGCCAGCGCGCCCGCGAGCACCGGGCTGACGGCGAGCGCCCACTCGATGGAACCCTTGACCGCGTTGCCGAGTTGGGACGTGAAGGGGGCGCGCGAAGTACACGAGCAACCCGGGGATGAGCCCTGCCAGTGCCCCCGTGGCGATGTTGGCGGTGGTGGCCGGAAAACGATGGCCGAGGGTCCAGGAGATCACGGCAGACGCGATCAGGCCCGCCAGGATGCCGGCGACCAGGCCGCCGAACAGGCCGCCCGGTGCCGCGAGAATCCCCGCGACCGCTCCGGCGACCAAGCCGACCTCATCGAGTCCGGAGATTCTGCGCGCCGCGACGGCCGAGACGACGATCGGCAGCGATGCGAGGAGCAACTCGAAGATGGGAGTCAGCACGTCCAAACCGGGGATCTTGCTGCACGCCAGCACCAGCGCGAGCGAGATGAAGGCGGGGATACAGCCGACCATGATCCCGCGCAGGCTGATCCGCCGCCACGCGGGCTCCCCACCCTCAGCCGTTTGGGCACGCCCGAGGGTTGGCCGGTAGGGGAGTGCCCAGTGCTTGGCCAGCGCCGACACGTAGGCCACCGCTCGCGTGGTGCTCGTCGTCCCGGTGGTGCCGGACGCTGCGATCAGATCCACCCCCGCCTGCTGCGCGGCGGCAAGCGAGGTGCCCCCGGGAGGGCGCGGTGTTCGACGTCCCAGCGTGGGCGCCGCGCAGGTCGTCGGGTCCGCGATGGACTAGGGTGGGGCCATGCAGATTCGGGGTTGGTGGCGCCGTCCAGGCGGCTGCTGACCCTTCCTACCCATCGCACGGCCGTCTCGTAGGCGGCCGTTTCGTATGTCCGCCCGCGGCGTCCGAGAAACGGAGAATCATGACCGAGCAGGCCTCCGATCCCACGATCGAGCACCGAGACGAGGCCGACGCGGGCGAAAGCCTCGCGGCGTCCACGTCGGAGGCGTCCCTGCGCAGAACCGAGGAGCGCAGCGCGGCGATCGAGGAGCAGATCGGGAAGGACCCGAGCGGGTTCCGGATGCTGACGGGCGACCGCCCGACGGGCAACCTCCACATCGGCCACTACTTCGGGTCGCTGACGAACCGGCTGCGGCTGCAGAACGCGGGCGTCGAGACGTTCATCGTGATCGCCGACTACCAGGTGATCGCGGACCGCGACGGCACCGGCGCGATCCGCGACCGGGTGTACTCGCTGCTCACCGACTACCTCGCGATCGGCATCGACCCGGTCAAGACCACGATCTTCACCCACAGCGCCGTGCCGGCGCTCAACCAGCTCATGCTGCCGTTCCTGTCGCTCGTGACCGACTCCGAGCTGTACCGCAACCCGACGGTCAAGTCCGAACACGAGGCGACCGGCGGACGCCCCATGTCCGGCCTGCTGCTCACCTACCCGGTGCACCAGGCCGCGGACATCCTGTTCTGCAAGGCGAACCTCGTGCCCGTCGGCAAGGACCAGCTGCCCCACCTCGAACAGACCCGCGTCGTGGCCCGGCGGTTCGACGAGCGCTACGGCCGCGTGACGCCCGACGAGCCGGTCTTCCCCCAAGCGGAGGCCCTGCTGACGATCGGCGGGTCGCTGATCCTCGGCACCGACGGCACGAAGATGAGCAAGAGCAAGGGGAACACGATCGAGCTCGGGATGACGGCCGACCAGACGGCGAAGCTCATCAAGCGCGCCGTCACCGACTCGGAGCGGTTCATCACCTACGACCCCGACACGCGCCCCGAGGTCGCCAACCTGCTGCGCCTCACCGGCCTGTGCACCGGACGCGATCCGCGCGCGATCGCCGACGAGATCGGCAACGGCGGCGGCGGGACGCTGAAGAAGATGCTCACCGAGGCCCTCAACGAGACCCTCGCGCCGGTGCGCGAGCGGCGGACCGACCTCGCGGACGACCCGGCGTACCTCGCCGGCGTCCTCGCGCGCGGCAACGCGCGGGCCAACGAGGTGGCGGACGCGACGCTCGGTGACGTCCGGGCGGCGATGGGCATGCAGTACTCCTAAGGGTGGTTTTGGGCGCCGGCCACCCTGGGGTGTGCCGGCGCCGAGCAGGTCGGAGCACCCTGGAAACACGAAGTGACGAGGCACGTCACCCGAGAGTCGGTCACCCCTCGGGGGTCTTTCATACACCCCTGCGCATGGGAGAGAGTCGTGGGGTTCGGGCCGAAACTCGGGGGAGATGAGGAACGTGAGCGCTGTGCTGCGCCCGCAGCCGCCTGCTGCGGCTGACATCGGGCAGACCGGCCGCAGCCGGGGCCTGGGGCTGTGGTGGGAGTGGTCTGCCGCCGCCCTGTGCGCCATGACGCTGGTGGCTGCCCTGGCGCTCGGATTCGTCCTCGACTCCTCCCGCGACGGACTCATCGGCTGCGCTGCCGCCGGGTGCCTGCGCCCCTCGTTCGGCCTGCTCGTGCCCCTGGTCGCCTTCGTCGGGCTCTTCGTCGGCATCGGCGCCGCCCGCAGCGGCTACCGGCACGGCCGCGCCGGCATGTCGGTGGTGCTCTGGCTGGTCTTCGCGCTCCAGGTGGGGGCGACCGCGACCGCGATCCTCTTCGGCCTGTAGCGCGCGCCCGACGATCGCCAGACACGAGAGCGGACGCCGCCGGCGTCCGCTCTCGTGCGTTCGGCTCTTAGACGTTCCCCTTCTCCGCGCCGATCGTCGTGTCGGGCCCGTGGCCGGTGTGGACGACCGTGTCGTCGGGCAGGGCGAAGAGCCGCTTGCTGATCGAGGCGACGATGACGTCGTGGCTGCTGAAGCTGCGTCCGGTGGCGCCGGGACCGCCCTCGAACAGCGTGTCGCCCGTGAACACGGCCCCCAGGTCGGGCGCGACCAGACACACCGAGCCGGGGCTGTGGCCGGGCGTGTGCAGCACGGTCAGCGTCGTGCCGCCCACCTCGAACGTCTGGCCGTCCGCGAGGGGACCGTCGGGGTCGGCGTCGTGCGTGAGCCGCCAGACCGGCAGGTCGTCGGGATGGAGGAGCACCGGCGCGTCCACCCGCCGGCCCAGCTCGGGCGCGTACCTCACGTGGTCGTCGTGCCCGTGGGTGCAGAGCACCGCGAGGACGCGGCGTCCGCCGACGGCGTCCAGAATCGCGTCGACGTCGTGCGGGGCGTCGACGACGTAGCAGGCGTCGTCGTCGCCGATCACCCAGACGTTGTTGTCGACGTCGAACGTCTCCCCGTCGAGGCTGAACGTGCCCGACGTGACGGCGTGGTCGACGCGGGCGTTCACGACTCCTCCCCGAACACCACGACCGACCGCAGCACCTCGCCGCGGCCCATCTTCGCGAAGGCGTCCTCGATGTCACCGGGGCCGATCTCCTCGGTGACGAAGGCGTCCAGCGGCAGCCGGCCCTGCAGGTACAGGTCGATCAGCATCGGGAAATCCCTGGTCGGCAGGCAGTCGCCGTACCAGGAGGACTTGAGCGAGCCACCGTGGCTGAACACGTCCAGCAGCGGCAGCTCGAGGGTCATCTCGGGCGTGGGGACGCCCACGAGCACGACCCGGCCCGCCAGATCGCGGGCGTAGAACGCCTGCTTGTAGGTCTCGGGGCGGCCCACCGCGTCGATCACGACGTCGGCGCCGAAGCCGTCCGTGAGCGACTTGACCGCCTCCACAGCGTCCTGCACCCGGCTGTCGACCGTGTGCGTCGCGCCCAGCTCGGACGCCCACGCGAGCTTGCGCTCGTCGACGTCGACCGCGACGATCGTCGTCGCGCCCGCCAGCCGCGCGCCCGCGATGGCGGCCGCGCCCACCCCGCCGCAGCCGATGACCGCGACGGACTCGCCGCGCTGGATCGCGGCGGTGTTGAGCGCGGCGCCGAGCCCGGCCATCACGCCGCAGCCGAGGAGCCCGGCGACGGCCGGGCGGGCGTCCGGATTCACCGGCGTGCACTGCCCGGCGGCCACCAGCGTCAGCTCCTGGAACGCGCCGATGCCGAGCGCGGGGGAGAGCTCCGTGCCGTCGACCAGGGTCATGCGCTGGGTCGCGTTGTGCGTGGCGAAGCAGTACCAGGGCTCGCCGCGGCGGCAGGCCCGGCACTCGCCGCAGACGGCGCGCCAGTTCAGAACGACGTAGTCGCCGGGCGAAACCTCCGTGACGCCCTGGCCGACGGACTCCACGACGCCCGCCGCCTCGTGGCCGAGCAGGTACGGGTAGTCGTCGCCGATGCCGCCCTCGCGGTAGTGGAAGTCTGTGTGGCAGACCCCGCACGCCTGCACGCGCACGAGCGCCTCACCCGGGCCCGGATCGGGCACGTTGACGGTCACGACCTCCACGGGCGCGCCCTGGGCGCGCGCGATCACTCCTTGGACCTGATGCATACGTCCGATCCTGTCCGGAGCGGGCGCGCCAGTCAAACGCGGAGGGCGCGGCGGGTCGCCGATGTCCGTGGGCGCGGACGCCCGTGACGACGGCCGCACGGCCGGCGTCCGGGCTTGTCAGCCCTCGGTCGCCGGAGACTCGGCGGGCGCGGAACCCTCGTGCGTCTCCGAGCGGTGCGAGCGCCCGCGGCCGCCACGGCGGCGACGGCGACGCTTGTGGCCCTCGCCCGAGCCGTCGCCGTGCTCGCGCGTGCCGGACGCCTCGCCCGACCCGTCGTGCGTGTCCTCCGGGCCGCCCTGATCGGACTCCTCGGATTTCTTGGGCTTCTCGGCCGACCGGACGCCGTCGGCGTCCTGCGGTTGACCGTTGCGCAGGCGACGGCGCTGCCGGTTCGACGCGGGACGCGGCTCGCGCTTGCGTTCGCGCTCCTTGCGCTCCTTGCGCTCGACGGGGGCCGGATCCTTCAGCCGGCCCCGCGTGCCCTCGGGGATGCCGAGGTCGGTGAACAGGTGCGGGGAGGTGGAGTAGGTCTCGACGGGGGTGTCGAAATCCTGCTGCAGGGCCTTGTTGATGACCTTCCAGCGGGTCACGTCGGACCAGTCGACCAGCGTGACCGCGATGCCCTTCGCGCCCGCGCGGCCCGTGCGGCCGATGCGGTGCACGTACGTCTTCTCGTCGTCAGGGCACTCATAGTTCACGACGTGGGTGATGTCGGCGACGTCGATGCCGCGGGCGGCGACGTCGGTCGCGACGAGGCATTGCACCTTGTCGTCGCGGAATCGCTTGAGCGCCTTCTCGCGCAGCGCCTGCGACAGGTCGCCGTGGATGGAGGTGGCGCTGAAGCCGCGCTCCTCGAGGTCGTCGGCGAGCCGCTGGGCCGCGCGCTTGGTGCGCGTGAAGACCATCATCTTGCCGGCGCCCTCGGCCTGCAGGATGCGGGCGACGATCTCCGGCTTGTCGAGGTCGTGCGCCTGGTAGATGAACTGCGTCGTGTCGGGGACGGTCATCTTCGCGTCCTGCGACTCGGCGCGGATGTTCACCGGCTGGTTCAGGTGCATGCGCGCCAGGCCGACGATCGCGGCCGGCATCGTCGCCGAGAACAGCAGCGTCTGCCGGGACGACGGCGTCTTCCCGATCAGCCGCTCGACGTCGGGCAGGAAGCCCATGTCGAGCATCTCGTCGGCCTCGTCGAGCACGAGCACCCGGACGTGGCTGAGGTCGAGGTCGCGGCGGTTCACCAGGTCCAGCAGGCGTCCGGGGGTGCCGACGACCACGTCGACGCCCTCGGCGAGGGCGTCCAACTGCGGCTCGTAGCCGACGCCGCCGTAGACGGTCAGGATGCGGGCCTGCCGGACGGTCGAGGCCGTCCGCAGGTCTTCGGTGATCTGGAGGGCGAGCTCGCGCGTGGGCGTCATGACGAGCGCCTGCGGCTTGCCCGGGGCGGTGAGCTCGGCGTAGCCGGGATCACTCGGGACGTCGATGCGCTGGAGCAGCGTGATGCCGAACGCGAGCGTCTTCCCCGTGCCGGTGCGGGCCTGCCCGATCATGTCGGTGCCCTCCAGCGCGATCGGGATCGACAGGGCCTGGATCGGGAACGGGGACGTGATGCCCACCTGATCGAGCGCCTGGACGATCTCGGGGCGCACCCCGAGATCGGCGAAGGTCTTGCTGGGTTCTGCCGGGGGCAGGTTGTTCTCTGACAGGATCGTGCCTCACTACTTTTCGCCGGCTCCCCGGCGCGGACGCCCGATCGCGCGCGCCTTCATGGGGCACGACCGAGGGCGCACGATGGTGTGCGCTCGACCGAGTTTAGCCCGTCCGACTAGGTCACGCCCAATCTCGGGGACGCCGCGTCGCCCGGGGCAGCCACGGGCGGCCCCGCGCGGACCCGACTAGACCGCGCCGAAGCCCACCGGACGCGCGTGCTCGGAGCCCAGATCGACGTACGCGATGTGCGCGGCCGGGATGAGCACCGAGCGGCCCTTCTCGTCGGAGAGCGCGAAGACGGCGGCGTTCGCCAGCGCGTCCCGCAGGTTCTTCTCGACGTCGGCGGCGGTGTCGTTCGTCTCGACGACGACCTCGCGGGCGACGTTCTGGATTCCGACCTTGACTTCCATGGACACTCCTGTGGGACGCGGGGCGGCGCGGGCACGCCGCCGCTGCTTCGCGGATGGCTCCGCCTCGATGGACGTCGCCCAGCCTAGACGTCGGGGACCGGGAGCCCGGCCCCGACGGGCGCGCGTTCGCCGTGGGCGGACCCGCCCGGCCGCCCCGCCGAAACTGTCGGAGCCCTGTGATGGGATGGCGACCGTGACGGAATGGAGCGAGGCGCAGCGCGCGGTGCTGGCCCACGAGGCCGGCGCCCTGCTCGTGCTGGGGGCGGCGGGCACGGGCAAGACGGCGTTGGTCGTCGAGAAGGTGGCGTCCCGCCTGCGCGCCGGCGAGCCCGAGGCGCTCGTGTTGTGCCTGTCGCGGCAGGCGTCCAGCGAGGTGCGCGACCGGGTGATCCGGTCGTCCGGGCGCACGTCGCGGCAGCCCGCGGTGATGACGCTGCACTCGTTCTGCCTCGCGCTGCTCGAGCACTGGGGCGATGCCGGCGAGCCGCTGCCGCGGCTGCTGACGGCGCCCGAGCAGGAGTTTCGCATCCGGGAGCTGCTGGCCGGGCGCGGGGCGCGGCTCTGGCCCGAGGAGCTGCGGGCGGCGGCGGGCACGCGGGCGTTCGCGGCGCAGGTGCGGGCCGCGCTGGCGCGGGCCCGGCAGCTCGGGCTCGACCCGCTCGACGTGGCGGAGGCCGGGGCGCGGGCCGGCGAGCCGGGCTGGGTGGCGCTGGGGGAGTTCATGGAGGAGTACCTCGACGTCCTCGACGCGGAGGGCACGTTGGATTACGCGGAACTCGTGCATCGGGCCCGCCTCCTGCTCGAACGCCCCGGCGTACTCGAGGTCGTGCGGCGCCGGTACGGGGCGGTCTACGTCGACGAGTTGGCCGAGCTCGACCCGGCCCAGCTCGCGCTCGTGCGGGCGCTGGTGCCCGACGGGGGGCAGGCGATCGGGTTCGCCGACCCCGACACGGCGATCTTCCGCTTCCGCGGGGCGCACCCGCGGGCCGCGGCCGCGTTCGCGGAGCTGTTCGGGGCGGAGACGGTGGTGTTGGACGCGGGGTTCCGGCAGGGGCCGGCGCTCGCGGCGGCGTCCGGTCGGGTGGCGGCCCGCCTGGGCACCGCGGCGGTCGACGCGGGGGCGATGGTCGCGATGCGCGGGGCCGCGCCGGCGGCGTCCGGGGGTGGGGTGAGCGTGTGCACGTTCCCCGACGAGGCCGCCCAGGCCCACTACATCGCCGGCGAGTTGCGGTCCGCGCACCTCGACGGCGGGGTGCCCTGGGCCGACATGGCGGTGCTGGTGCGCTCGGGGCGCGGCCAGTTGGCGGGGCTGTCGCGTGCGCTCACCGACGCCGGCATCCCGGTCGAGGTGGCGGGCGACGAGGTGGGGCTGGCGTCCGAGCTGGCCGTCCGGCCGCTGCTGCTGGGCCTGCAGATCGTGGGCCGGGGCGGGGTGTGCGACGCCGACGAGGCGCACCGGCTGCTGACGTCCGGGTGGGGCGGCCTCGACGCCGTCGGCATGCGGCGGCTCGGGCGGGCGCTGCGGGCGGCGTCCGATGCGGGCGAGGTGCGGGGCGTGCCCTCGGGGGACCTGATCGCGCGGGTGCTGAGCGGGGCGTCCGAGCTGCCCGAAGCGCCGCCGGGCGACGCGGGGGTCGCGGAGCTGTACGAGATGGTGGGCGGCCGGCGCGACGCGCTGGCGTCCGGGCTGGCCGCCGCCGAGAAGGGGCTGCGCCCCGACGAGGTGCTGTGGCGCTTATGGAGCGGGGTCGGCTGGCCCGACGCGCTCAAGGCGGCGGCGCTGCGCGGCGGCGACGCCGCGCCGCGGGCCCACCGCGACTTGGACGCCGTCGTCGCCCTCTTCTCGCTGGCCGCCGAGTCGCAGGCGCCGCCCGGGCAGGCGGGCATCCGCGCATTCCTGGCGGAGGTGGCGGCCCAGCAGATCCCGGCCGACGTGCAGCGGGAGGCGTCCGTGAGCGGGCGGGGCGTGCGCATCCTGACCGCGCACCGCGCGAAGGGGCAGCAGTGGCGGATGGTCGTCCTCGCCGGGGCGCAAGAGGGGGTGTGGCCCGACGTCACGCGGCGAGGCTCGCTGTTCGACCCGCAGCGACTCACGAACGCCGGGCTGGGCGCGGGGGTCGAGACGCGCGAGCTCGTCGCCAACGAGCGGCGACTGTTCCTGCTCGCGGCGACGCGGGCGTCCGAGCGGCTGCTGGTCACCGCGGTCGCGGGCACCGAGGGCGAGGCCGACCAGCCGTCGAGGTTCCTGGGTGAGCTGGGGGTCCCGGCGCGGCACGTCACCGTGGCGCCCGTGCGGTTGCACACGTTGCGCGCGCTCGTCGCGTCGCTGCGCGCGACCGCGCAGAACCCCGAGGCGACGCCTGAGCTGCGCGAGGCGGCGGCCGTCCGGCTGGCGCGGCTGGCCGACGAGGCCGACGACGATGGGCGTCCGCTGGCGCCCGAGGCCGACCCGGCGCGGTGGTGGGGCATGCGTCCGCTGACGGGGGACGTGGCGGTGCGGCTGGGGGACCGGCTGGTGCTCTCGCCGAGCCAACTGGCGTCCGTGTTGGCGTGCCCGCGGCAGTACTTCCTCTCGCGCGAGGCGAAGGCCGACCCGCCGCGCGGCTCGGGGGCGCTGCTGGGGTCGGTGATCCACGCGCTGGCCGAGCACGCGCTCGCCGACGGGCTCGACCGCGAGCAGGCTCTGGAGTACCTCGACCGGGTCTGGAGCGACATCCCGTTCCCGGCGCCCTGGTTCTCGGCGTCGGAGCGGGTCGAGGCCGAGGCGGCCGTGGAGCGATTCATGGTCTGGCAGGGGGCGCACGACTACGCGGAGGTGCTGGGGGTGGAAGTGCCGTTCTCGGCGACGGTGGAGGTCGACGGCGAGCCCGTGGTCGTCCGGGGGTCGGTGGACCGGCTGGAGCGGGAGGCGTCCGGGGGGCTGCGGGTCGTCGACTTCAAGTCGTCGCGGTCGCTGCCGACGAAGGCCGAGGCCGCCTCGCAGGACCAGGTGGGCCTGTACCAGGTCGCGATCGAGGCGGGGGCGTTCGGCGAGGTCGCGCCGGGGGCAGCCGGGTCGGCGGGGGGCGCCCTGGTGTACCTGCGGCACGGCGACGACACCGGCTACCCGAAGGTGCTCGGGCAGCCGTCGCTGCGCGAGCAGCCGCATCTGAGCGACGACCCCGACGAGCTGGCGTACCCGACCTGGGTGCACCACCGGCTGGCGTCCGCGCGGCGCATCCTGACCGAGGGGCGGTTCGACGCGACGCCGGGCGACGCGTGCCGGTTCTGCGCGTTCGCGTCCAGTTGCCCGGCGAAGTCGGCGCAGGTGATCGCATGACGCGGCGGCTGCGGGTCGGCGGGGATGTGTCGGAGGCGCTCGGCATCGACTTCTCCGAGCAGCAGTTGGCCGCGATCACCGCGCCGCTGGAACCCGGGGTCATCATCGCCGGCGCGGGCTCAGGGAAGACGACCGTGATGGCGGCGCGCGTGGTCTGGCTGGTGGGCACCGGGGCGGTGCGCCCCGAGCAGGTGCTCGGCCTCACGTTCACGCGGAAGGCCGCGGCCGAGCTGTCGGCCCGCGTCCGGGGGGCGCTGTTGCGCTCGGGGGCGCTCGACCTGGAGGGGGCCGACGACGCCGGCGAGCAGCTCGTGATGACCTACGACGCCTTCGCCGCCCGTCTCGTCGCCGACCACGGCCTGCGGCTGGGGGTCGAGGGCGACGCGCGGATGATCACGGGGGCGGCCCGCTTCCGGCTGGCGTCCCGCGTGGTCGCGGCGGCGCCGGGTCCGTTCGAGTCGATCGCGCGGCTGCGCCCCGACTCGGTGACCGAGCAGGTGCTGCGGCTGGACGGGGATCTGGCGTCCCACCTGGCCGACCCCGAGGCGGTGCGCGCGCAGACCGACGAGTTCCTGGCCGAGGTGGAGGCGTCCCCGCGCACACGGACCAAAGACGTCTACGCCACGCTCAAGGCCGCCGCCGCCAAGGCGCGCGAGCGCCGCGAACTCACCGGGCTCGTCGAGGGCTACCAGCGCCTCAAACGCGAGCTCGGCTCGGTGGAGTTCGCCGACCAGATGGCGGTCGCGGCCCGGCTGGCCCGCGAGGTGCCCGAGGTACCGCGGGCCGTGCGCGAGCAGTTCGCCGTGGTGCTGCTGGACGAATACCAAGACACGTCGAGCGCCCAGGCGGAGCTGCTGCGGGCGCTGTTCTCGGGGGAGCAGCCCGAGAGCGGCCGCGGGCATCCGGTGACCGCCGTCGGCGACCCCTGCCAGGCCATCTACGGCTGGCGTGGGGCGGCGCCGTCCAACATCATCACGTTCGCGGAGGCCTTTCCGCGGGCGGACGGGCGTCCGGCTCCGGCGTACGCCCTCACGGTCAACCGGCGCAGCGGCCAGACGATTCTGGACGCGGCGAACCGCCTCTCGCTGCCCCTGCGCGACGACCCCGACCTCGCGTGGGACGGGCTCGACAGCGACCTCGTCGCACCCGAGGGGACGCCGCCCGGCGACATCGTGACCGCCGCGTTCGACACGTGGCCCGACGAGATCGGCTGGACGGTGGACCGCATCGTCGCCGCGCAGGCGTCCGGGGAGGTGAAGCGCTGGTCCGACATTGCGGTGCTCAGCCGGCGCAACGCGAACATCCGCGGGGTGTACTCCGAGCTGGTGCTGCGGGGCGTGCCCGTGGAGATCGTGGGCCTCGACGGGCTGCTCACCGTGCCCGAGGTGGCCGACGTCGTCGCCGTGTTGCGGGTGCTGGGCGACGTGACGGCGAACCCCGACGTCGTCCGGGTGCTCACGGGCCCGCGGTGGGTGCTGGGGCCCGCCGACCTGGCGACGCTCGGGCGGCGGGCGTCCGAGCTGGCGGGCGTGGAGCGCGGCGACGACTTCGAGGCCAAGGTCGCGGCGACGCTCGCGCAGACCGAGGCGGCGTCCGTCGTGAGCCTCGCAGAAGCGCTGGAGGATCCCGGCGAGGGCTACACGAGGGCCGGAGCCGAGCGCATCGCCGCCTGCGCCGCCGAGCTGCGGGCGCTGCGCCGGCACGTGGGCGAGCCGGTGACCGATTTGGTCAGGCGCGTGATCTCGACGCTCGGGCTGGAGGTCGAACTGGCGCTGCGCGGCCCCGAGGGCACCCGCCAACTGGACGCCTTCGTCGCGGCCGTGTCCTCCTACACCGATGTCGACGGCGACGGGTCGCTGGCGGGCCTGCTCGCGTACCTCCAGGCGGAGGAGGAGCACGGCGTCGGGCTCGAGCAGGCCGTCGTCAGCGAGGCGAACTCGGTGAAGCTGCTCACCATCCACCGCGCCAAGGGCCTGGAGTGGGAGCTGGTGTTCCTGCCCGCCCTGGCCGACACGGTGTTCCCGAGCAACCGGGTCACCGACAACTGGCTGAAGAATCCCGGGGTGATCCCCGCCGACCTGCGGGGGGACGCGGCGTCGGTGCCCCAGCTCGCCGACGTCACGCACGCGGCGACGAAGACCTACGACGAGGCGCTCAAGCGCGAGCTGCGGCGCGGGGACGATCGCCTCGCCTACGTGGCGGTCACGCGGGCACGCCGGCATCTGGTCGCCACGACGCACACGTGGTACCCAGGGTTGAAGAACCCGCGCCTGCCGTCGCCGTACCTGCGGGTGCTCGACGAGGTGGGCGAGCGGGTGCACACCGACGAGCCATCCGCCACGAACCCGCTCCTCGGGGGTGCGGCCACCCTCGCCTGGCCCGCCCGGCTGGACGCCGCGGCCGCCGAGCTGCGCGCCGCGGCCGCGGCGCAGGTCGAGCGGGCCCGGGCCCGGGGGCGGTCGGGCGGGTACCCCGACGACCGCCTCGTGGGCCTCGACGACGCCGCCGTCGCCGCGGAGTGGGACGCGGCGATCGACCAGCTCGTCCCGGAGGCGAAGGCGGTGCGGCGGCGGGGGCGGGCGTCCGGGCTGCCGCCGTACCTGTCGACGACCGCCCTGCTGGCGCTGGACGCCGACGCCGACGCCTACGCCGAGGCGCTGGCCCGGCCCATGCCCGTGCCGCCGCGCCGCGAGACGCGGGTCGGGGAGGGCTTCCACGCCTGGCTCGAGCGGCGGCTGGCGTCCGAGCCGACGTTGCTGCCCGCCGAGACCGACGAGGTGCCCGACGTGCCCCTCGCGACGCTGATCGACCGCTTCCAGGCCGGGCAGTACGCCGACCGGACGCCGGACGAGGTCGAGGTTCCGTTCGCGCTGGTGCTCGGCGGGCAGGTGATCCGCGGGCGGATCGACGCCGTGTACACCGACGCCGGGGGCGTCCAGGTGGTGGATTGGAAGACCGGCGCGGCGCGCCGGGCGAACCCGCTGCAGCTTGCCGTCTATCGGGTCGCGTGGGCCGAGATCGCGGGGCTGGATGTGGCCGACGTCGACGCGGTGTTCTACGACGTGCAGCGTGACGAGGTGATTCGTCCGCGGGGGCTGCTCGGGCGTCCGCAACTGGAGCGCCTCGTGGAGCGCCTCGCCGGCCCGCGTTAGCCTGACGGTCATGGATCTGTGGGCGCCGACCAGCCGGCTGGATCGGGTGGAGGAACAGCGAGACCCCGCGTGGGTGCGCGAGGTGTGGGCCGGCGGGGTCGTGCTCGATGTCGACCTCGACGGCAACCTCGCCTGCGACGCCGCCGGCACCGGGCTCGCGTGGCGCGACCCGCGGGAGCCCTACGACGAGCAGCGGCACCTGCTGCTGGGCCTGGTCGACGGCGTCCCGCACTTCGCGCAGCTGTCCGAGGAGCCGGGGGCGACGGCGTCCCTGCGGGCGCTCGGCGCGCATCTGGACGATACGGGCAACGATCTCGCCGCCACCGCCCTCGCCCTCGTGAACTGGCACCTCGTCGCGCCCTACTGCGGGGTGTGCGGGGGGCCGACGATCGTGCGGCACGGCGGCGACGTCCGGTACTGCCCGCACTGCGAGCGCGACCGGTTCCCGCGGACCGATCCGGCGGTCATCGTCGCGATCCTCGACCCCGCCGGACGCCTGCTGCTCGGCCACCACGCGGGGTGGGACGAACGACGCGTCTCGATCCTGGCCGGGTTCGTGAGCGCGGGGGAGTCGCTGGAGCAGGCGGTGCGCCGCGAGGTGCGCGAGGAGGCGAGCATCGAGCTGGGCGTCGTGAGGTACGTCGGCAGCCAGCCGTGGCCGTTCCCGCGGTCGCTGATGCTGGGCTTCGTCGCCGAGGCGCTGACGGACGACGTGCACGTCGACGGCGACGAGATCGAGTGGGCCAACTTCTACACCGTCGACGAGGTCGCCGAGCAGGTGGCCGACGGGCGTCTGGTGCTGCCCCTCAAGCTCTCGATCGCCTCCCGGCTCATCGGCGCCTGGCGCGACGGACGGCTCACCGTCCAGGGAGCGCCCGGGGAGATGTAGGCCCGGCCCCCTGGGCCCTGGCTGAGGCGTCCCCGGTCGCGCGTGCGCGCCTCGGCCGCTGAGGGCGGGGCGTGACTACGACAGCGCCGCGGCGAGGCCGCTCGTGCGGCGCGCCTCGTGCTCCACGGCCCGGCGCACGGCTTCGGGCGTGCCCACCACGAGCACCTCCCGCTTCGCTCGCGTCACGGCCGTGTACAGCAGCTCGCGCGTCAGCAGCGGCGAGTCGGCCGGCGGCAGCACGAGGCTGACGGTGTCGAACTGGCTGCCCTGCGACTTGTGCACGGTCATCGCGTGCACGGACGCCAGCTCCGTCAGCACGTACGGCGACAGCGTCGGGTGCCCGACCGCGTCGAACGCGGCCACCCGGACGCCGTCCGGCCCGGCCACGATGACCCCCGTGTCGCCGTTGAACAGGCCGAGGTCGGGGAGGTTCGCCGTCACCATGACGGGCCGGCCGAGGTAGAACTCGGAGTCGAGCGCGAACCCGGGCACGTCGTCCAGCAGCCAGCCCTGCACGACGCTCGTCCAATGCGTGACGCCGTAGTCCCCGTGCCGGTGGCCGGCCAGCAGCCGATGGGTGCCGAGGGCGGCCAGGGCGGCCGGGGCGTCCCCCGCGGACGCCGCGCCGAGCAGCGCCTCACCCTGCCGGACGCAGCGCTCGCGCAGCAGGGGGAGCGCCTCCTCCTCGCCGAGCAGCCGGACGTCCGCCGATGACTCGAGCAGGGCCACCGCGTCGTCGGCCCGCCCCTCCCGGATCGCCGCCGCGAGGGCGGACAGGTCGCCCGAGTAGCGGTGCTGGGTGGTGAGCAGCTGGACGCGCGACGCCGTCCGTGCGCCTCGCGTCAGGTCGGCGAGCACCGACCCCGCATCGACGGACGACAGCTGGTCGGGGTCACCCACCAGGACCAGCCGTGCGGTCGGCTTGAGCGCCTCGACCAGGCGGGCCATGAGGCTCATCGACACCATCGACATCTCGTCGACGATCACGAGGTCGTGCGGCAGCGGGTGGTGGGCGTGGTGGCGGAACCGGGTGCGTCGCCCCGGGACGTGGCCCAGCAGCCGATGGATCGTCGACGCCGCGAGGCGGCCGACGGCGGCACGCGCCGCGTCGGAGACGCCGGGCGTCTCGCCGCTCAGGATCGCGGCGATGTCGGGATGCCCGCGCAGCGACTCGGTCACGCGCGCGGCGGCCTTGCCGGTCGGCGCCGCGAGCGCGATCAGGGGCAGCCGCCCCCCGGACGCCGCCTGGGCGAATTGGTCGGCCACCAGGCGCCCGATGCGGTAGGTCTTGCCGGTGCCCGGACCGCCGGCCACGATGTCGATCCGGTCGAGGCGGTCGACGAGGTGACGGCGCACCGAGTCCTGGTCGGCGTGGTAGCGCTCGGCGTACAACAGGCCGTTCACCAGGCGGAACGGGCGAGCCGGTGCGTCAGCCCCCACGGCCACGCAGGGGCTCGCGCCGACGGCGTCCAACCACCCGGACGCCTCGGGCCACGCCTCGGGCGGCACCTCGGAGACCCCGTCGGCGTCGGCCACGCCCTCGCTGGCCACCTCGGCGAGATCGACGCACAGCGACCCGGCGCGCAGCGCGCGCATCGTGAGAGCCAGCGCCAGCCGGACGCGGTCGTCGGTCTCTCCGTACAGAAACGACACGTGCTGCGCCGGATGCACGTCGCCCCACGTCAGGACGCCGTACTCGCTGAACGCGCGCAACAGCCCGTCGGCGCTCACGGCGACGTCGTGGACGGATTCGGTCACGGGGCACCTCCGGCCAGAAGCTCAGACACGTCGCGGACCAGCCCGGCCGACGGCCGCCAGGAGAAGACGCCGAGCGGGTCGTCGCCCACCAGCGGGGTCCCCGGCCCCGCCATGCCCCGCACGAACAGGTACGCCACGCCGCCGAGGTGCCGTTCGGGGTCGTACCCGGGCAGCCGGAGACCCAGGAACCGGTGCAGGGCCACCGAGTAGAGCAGCGCCTGCAAGGGGTAATGGCTCGCCATCATCGCCTCCGCCAGCGCGGGCGGGGTGTAGTGGCCGAGGGTCAGTTCCTCGGGCGGGGAGTCGACTGCGCCGAGGCGGTTGGTCTTGTAGTCGACCACGAGGTGCGCCCCCGAGGGCAGCCGCAGCACGGCGTCGATCGAGCCGGTCAGGAAGCCGTGCAGCCGTTGGGTCGTCAACGCGGGCCCCGCCAGCCGCGGCGGGTACGGCTCCAGCGGGTCGCCGGGCGGGAGCGCCCGGGCGATGAGGCGCGCGAGGTCGGCGAGGCTGGCCGCGGGGTTGTCGAGCGGGAACTCGAAATCCAGTTCGGTGAGCCGCGTCCCCGGGCCGAACGAGCGCAGCGTCGTCCCCTCGGCGAGCGGCCCGAGCGGTGTCTCGAGGCTGGGGGCGAGCGCCTCGGCGAGGGCGGGGGCCTCCACCCCCGCGACGGGCCAGCGCGGCACCTCGTCGGCGACGACGTCGTTCAACGCGTCGCGCCACGCGGGGCCGCGGGCGTCCAGCCGCTCGTAGATCGCGTGCACCAGCGTGCCGAACGCGGGCCCGCTGGGCAGGGTGGCCATCGGGGAGGGGCGCGCGAGCGCCGGATCGGGCTCGACGGCGACCTCCGTGGGCTCTTCGTCGGCGATGAGGCCGGCCTCCGGCGGCAGGGCGTGCGCGTCGGCGGTCAGCCCCGAGTACGAGGTGCGCCGCCACTGGCCGTCGATCTCGCGGTCGAAGGGGCGCACCGACAGGGGGGACGCCTCCGCGGCGGCCACCACGCGCCGCGGCTGCGGATCGGTGACCTCGACCACGGAGATGCCCGCCTCGGCGAGCCACGTCAGCTCGGTGGGGGAGCCGTGCGCGGCCAGCTTCCGGGGCGGGTAGTGCAGGTCGGGGCGGGCGGGCGCGCCGGGGTCGTGGCGCGCGTGCAGCAGCCGGTGCAACGGGGACGCCGCGACCCCCTTGGCGTGCGCCCACCAGGCCACCACGTGCGACTCCGCCCTCGTCAGGCCCACGTACAGGGCCCGGAGCGACTCGTCGGCCGCGTCCTCGCGCACCTGCTTCCAGCGCTGTTCGCGGCCCGGGGTGCCTGACCCGCCGACATCCAGCCGGCGACCCTCGCGGGCCGGCAGCAGCAGGCGTCCGCCGTCGTCGTCGTCGCGATCGCGCTCCGAGGACGCCTCCGGCAGCAGCACCACCGGGAATTGCAGGCCCTTCGCGCGATGGATCGTCATGACCTGCACCGCCGCGTCGTCGGTTTCGAGCCGCCGCGTCCGTTCGGCGTCGGCGGCCTCGTCGATCGCCGACCTCAGCCAGTCGGCGAGTTCACGCGCGTGCGCCGGGCGCCCGTGTCCGCGCCCGTGCAGCAATTCCGCGAGGTGGCGGTGGTCGGTGACCGCCCGCTCGCCGTGCGCGCGCCGGAGCAGCCGCTGCGTCATCGCCGTCTCCCGTTCGATCGCCGCCATCAGGGCCGGAACGCCTCCTCGATGCAGGGCGGCCGCCCACGACCGCAGGCGGACGGACCAGCGCGCCCAGTCGTCGTCGGTGGCCCGCGCGAGGTCGGTCAGCGTGCCACCCATGAAGTCGGTGAGCACCGCCCGCTGCAGGTACGGACGCCTCGGCTGGTCGAGCGCGGCCAAGAGCGTCGCCCAGTCGCCGGCTTCGTCGGTGTCGAAGACACTGCGCGTGCCGCTGAAGGTGGCCGCGACGCCCGCTGCGGCGAGGGCCTCCGCCAGATCCCGCCCGCGATAGTTCGACCGGACCAGCACCGCGATGTCTCCCGGACGCAACGCCGCCTCGCCGTGCCCCAGCGGCGACCCCTCGGCCAGCAGGGTCGTCACCACGCCCACCAGGTCGGAGGCGATGCGTGCGTTCGCCGTCGACGGCCACAGCGGGGCGTCGTTGGTGATCGCGCGCACCTGGACGCCGGCGGCCCACGGGGTGCCCGGCCGGGCGGTGAGCCGGGGCTCCGTGCGGTCCGCGGCCACCGGGGGGACGCCGATGCGGCTGCCCAGGGCCACCCCACGGAAGAGCGCCCCCACGCCCGCGACGACGCCCGGGTCGGAGCGGAAGTTCACCCCCAGCGTGGTGCGCGCGGACGCCGCGTCGACCGCCGCCGCGTACGCGTGCACGTCGGCCCCTCGGAAGGCGTAGATCGCCTGCTTCGGATCGCCGATGAGCACCAGCGCGTGGCCGGAATCGCCCTCATCCGCAGGGCGGTCGAACGCCGCCTGCACGATCTGCCACTGCACGGGGTCGGTGTCTTGGAACTCGTCGATGAGCACGACCGGGAAGCGCGCGGCGAGCTTCGCGCGCGCTCGCGTGCCGGTCTCGGGGTCGTACAGCGCCGCGCGGAGCCGGCGGAGTTGGTCATCGAACGAGAACACGCGGTGGCGCTTCTTGCGGACCGCCATCTCGTCACGCACGGCGAGCGCGAAAGCCACCCGCTCGCCGGCGACGCCGCCCAGACCGCCGGGCCCGATCTCGCCGTCGAACTCGACGGCGTCGCGCGCCAGGGCTCGAGCAGACACGGTGTTGCGCGCCTCGCCGTAGGGGAACGGCGGCCGGGGCGCCTCGGCGTAGCGCTGCAGGTACAGGTCGGCCGAGACCTCGTCGACCAGGCCGGACAGATCCTCCACCAGCGTGCTCTGTGGCTCCTGCTCGGCAAGAATCCCCAGCCCGTGGATCATGCCGTGGCAGAACTCGTGGGTCGTCATGATCGTGGCGGCGTCGAAGTTGCGGAAGGCGTCCTCCAGCCGCGCGGCCCGCTCGGCCGCGTCCGACCCGTCCCCCAGCAGCGCCCGGTCGACCGGGTCGTCGGTGCGAGCAGGGACGCCGTCGGCAGCCGCCCGGAGCATCCCCGCCGCGTCCTTGATGCGTTCGCGGACGCGCCCGCGTAGCTCGGCGGTGGCGGCGCGGCTGAAGGTGACCAACAGGAGGTCGCCGATGGTCGCTCGTCCTTCGGCCAGGTAGCGGGCCGTCAGCGCCGCGATCGCGTAGGTCTTGCCCGTGCCGGCGCTGGCCTCGAGCACCGTCGTGCCGCGCGGAAGCGGGTCGGTCAGGTCGAACGGGTTCATGCCTGGGCCTCCAAGATCGGCGCCCACACGAGCATCGCCAGTGACCCGAGGCGCGTCTTCTCGCCGCGCTGCGCCCACGGCTCGCCCGTGACGGACGCCCCCCACGGGTCGGTGCCGCGCGGGAAGAAGTGCCGCCAGACGTCGTCGTACGTCGTCTCGTTCCGCCATGCGTCGCGGAGATCGTATCCCTCGAACGGGTCGCGCCCCTCCCGCCGGGCACGCGCCCAGAACTCGCACACCCGGGCGGGCATGGGCAGCACCTCCTCCAGCCCCAGCACCGCGAGCTGACCGAGCGTGGTGAGCTGCTCGAGCGCCGAGTCGGGGGAAGCCACCTCCAGCGTGTGCCGCGACCGGGTGTCGATCAACGTGGCCCGCGCCGGTCGACCCGTGGACGCGGCGAGTGCCAGCGCCGACACCCAGGCGGTCGCGAGGTGCCCGGGGGCGACCCTGCTGAACTGGGGCTGAACCAGCGTGTCGCCGCGCGGCGTGAGCCGCCCGGTCAGCCGGACGCCGCCCGCGTCCAGATCGATCGCCTCGAACCCGGACGATCCCGAGAGCAGCGGGGCCGCGTTGCGATACACGCGCTGCGCCGCCTCCATCGCCTCCGCCAGCGCCCTCGACCCGAGAAGCCCGGGCGGAAGCTCGCCGCGCAGCCGCTCGCGGTGCTCGATCTCGGCCGGCTCCCCGCCGGCGAGCAGCTCGTCGAGCAGGCGTGACCCGATCTTCCAGCGGGACAACCCGTCGATCTCGAGCGGGATCGCGTCGGCGAGTTGCTCGTCGTCGCCGAAGGTGAGCTGGGCGCGCTGCCGGCAGAAGTACTTGGCCGGGTGGGAGGCGAAGCTGGCCAGCGCGTCCAGCTCGAGATGGGTCACGGGCTCGGCCAAGGGCAGGGGAGCAACCTCGAACCGCCCGGGCGCCTTCTCGCGCGGGCCGGCGAGGGCGCGCGCTGCGCGCAGCGACTCCACGTCGAAGCTCGTCGGTGCACCGGTGAAATAGCGCGGCGAGAAGGGTTGCAGCGCCTCGTTGATACGAGGCGCGCCGACGGCCTCCATCAGATCCACCAGCCCCGACGGCGCGGGGTACTCCTCGTTCGTGTGTGACGACCGACCCTGGAAGAGCACCACGAGCCGCTCGCGCGCCGACCCCAGGGCGTCGAGCAGCGCCTGCCGGTCGTCGGCGCCGGGGTTCGGGTCGCCCGGACGCGGGTCCGCTGCGAGCAGGTCGTCGCCGTCGGCGATGTCGCGGCGCGGAAAACGCCGGTCGTCGAGACCCACCAGGCACACGACCCGATGAGGGACCTGGGCGAGGTCGGGCAACCCGCAGACCACGAGCGAGCCGTTCCCGAAGGCCGGCCTCGCCGTCCGCGACGCGAACTCGGCGTCGAGCAGGGCCAGCGCGTCCGCGGGGCCGAGCAGCACGTCGCTGCGGGCGCCGCGGCGCTCCAGCCGTTCCAGCACCGACCAGAGCTGGCCGAGCTGCCACGACTCGGCGAACGGCACGTCGGCCAACTGCTCCGCCATCGCGCGGAACCGCTCGACCCACCCGGACGCCGTGGCCGGCACCCGGCACTCGGTGCTCAGCCGGGTGAGGCGGCTGACGAGTTCGGCGAAGCCGCCCAGCAGGGCGATGTCGGTGGATTCCACGTCGTCGACGGGGCTGATGACCCCCACGGCCGACCCCTGGCTGTCGGCCAGGGCCTCGCCGAGCATGAGCCGCTGCACGCCGGTGACCCACGTGTTCTGCCGCAGGTTGCCCAGACCGAACTGGGCGCGATGGGCCCCGTTCACGCCCCAGCGGATCGCGGCCTGGGGCACCAGGCCCTCCAGCCGCTCGACCGCGTCGTCACTGAACCCGAACTGACGCGCGACGAAGGGATGCGTGCAGAAGTCGAGCAGGTCGCCGGCCGTGCCGCGGGCCTGGCCGAGCTCGGTGACCGATCGCACGAGGTGCAGCAACTGGTTGACCTCGGCCGCCGACTGGGCCGCGACCTGCACCCGGAACCGGTACCCCGGGTGTCGCCAGCCGCCCCCGGACTCGACGGCGGTGAACGCCGCGGTCACGAACGGTGCCAGCTCGGGGACCGACGGCGTCGCCACGACCACGTCGCGCGGCTGCAGCGTGGGGTCGTCGGCGAACAGCCGCGCGAGGACCTCGCGCAGCACCTCGGTCTGCCGATCGAGCCCGTGGCTGGCGTGCACCTCGACCTGCGCTACCCGGCCGGGGACGCCGACGCGCTCGACGCGGTCGGCCACCGGCTCGAGCGCCGCGACGACGTCGTCGGCCCGACCCCCCAGGCGCTGCCGCAGCGGAAACGTGCCGACGGGTGGGTCGGGCCGGTAGACGAAGGCATGGACCGGAACCCGCCGGGCGAGCGCGCCGAGCAGATCGACCTCGCCGGGGGCGATGTGCCGGGGGAGGACGAGCATCACGGCAGGCCAGGGGACCGGCACCGACTCGTCGAGCAGCCCCCGTCGCAGCCTGTCGGCGCGCTCCACCGGGTCGGGCGCGTCGATCGCCTCATGAAGCGCGCGCCAGAGGGCGGGCTGCCAGGCGTCGTAGCCGAGGTCGGCCCCCTCGCCGCCGAGCCACGCTTCCAGCAGCGCCGGACGGTAACGGGCGTACCGGTCGAGCAGGCGGGCCACCCGCAGCGCGTTGGCGTAGCGCTGCTCGTTGGCGGCGAGGTGCTTCGTCAACGGCTCGAGCGGCCCGGACCCGGCGTCCGCGAGCGACAGGATCGGCCACACGAGCCGCTCGGGCGCCCACGGGTCGTCGGCGGGATCGGAGCCCGTCAACAGGTTCGGTAGCCGCCCGGACGCCTCGAACGCGACCCCGGTGCAGATGCCGGCGCCGCCCGGATCGCTGCGCCGCGCGATGTGTTGGCTCACCCACCGCCGGACGCCCGCGCCGGGCGTGAGCACCAGCGGCGCCTCGAACGGGCCGGACGTGGCGGCGGCCAGCGCCGCGACCAGCCGGTCGCCCAGTGCGCCGACGTCGGGGCCCACCTGCAGCACCAGCCCGGACGCCGCCTGCTTCACCGTCTTTCCCATCGTGCTGCCCACCTTAGGGGCGCCCTCTGACAGTTTCGGCATGGACTCCCCGGGCACGCCGAGCCGCGGATCTACAGTGGGGGGAATGGTGGCTGAACCCGAGAGCATCCTCGCCGCGCTCGACCCCGAGCAGGCCCGGGTCGCGACGGCGCTCGACGGGCCGGTCGTGGTGCTCGCCGGGGCGGGCACGGGCAAGACCCGCGCCATGACCCATCGCATCGCGTATGCCGTGGCCACGGGCGCGTTCGACCCGCGAGCCGTGCTGGCGCTCACCTTCACCACCCGGGCGGCCGGCGAGCTGCGCGGACGCCTGCGCTCCCTCGGCGTCGGCCGCGTGCAGGCTCGCACCTTCCACTCCGCCGCGCTGCGTCAGCTCACCTACTTCTGGCCGCGCGCCTACAACGCCCCGGTGCCGCCCATCGCCGAGAACCGCCTCTCGATCGTGGCCGAGGCCGCCCGCCGCCAGCGCATCGCGCCCGACCCGGGGCTGCTGCGCGACGTTGCGGGCGAGATCAGTTGGGCGAAGGTGAGCAACGTCTCCCCGGAGGACTACCCGGCGGTCGCCGACGCCCAGGGCCGCGTCGTCTCGGGCCAGAGCCCCGACTCGATCGCCCGGCTGCTCACCCGCTACGAGCAGGCCAAGCAGGCCCGCGGCGTCATCGACTTCGACGACGTTCTGCTCTGCGATGCCGCCCTGCTCTCCGACTTCCCCGATGTCGCCGGCGAGGTGCGCCGCACCTACCGCCACTTCGTGGTCGACGAGTATCAAGACGTCAGTCCCCTCCAGGAGGCCCTGCTCGACCTGTGGCGCGGAGACAGCGACGACCTCTGCGTGGTCGGCGACCCCGCCCAGACCATCCACTCCTTCGCGGGCGCCCAGGCACGCTTCCTCACCGGCTTCACCGCGCGGCACCCACGCGCCACGAAGGTCGAGCTCGTGCGCGACTACCGCTCGACGCCGCAGGTGGTCGACCTCGCGAACAAGGTCATGGCCGGGCGCGGCCCCTCGGTGTCCCTGCGCGCGATGCGCGACCCCGGACCGCCGCCCGAGTTCGTCGCCGCCGGGAGCGAGCCCACCGAGGCGTCCGGCGTCGCGGCGTGGCTGCGCGCGCTCGGCGACCGCGGGGTGCCGTACCGCGAGATGGCCGTGCTCTACCGCGTCCACGCCCAATCGCCGCCGCTGGAGGCGGCGCTGACGGACGCCGGGGTTCCCTTCGTCACGCGCGGCAGCGAGGGGTTCTTCGAGCGCGCTGAGGTGCGCCAGGCCCTGCGGGCGCTCGCGCACGCGACCGACAGCGGCGAGCCCGTGCGGGATCAGCTCGAGGCGGTGCTCGCCGGGCTCGGCTGGACCACCGAGCCGCCCGAGGGCCAGGGCAGCGCGCGGGAACGCTGGGAGTCGTGGTCGGCGCTCGCCTCGCTCGGCGAGGCGTTCGGCGCCGGCCACCCGGACGCCCGCCTGGCCGACCTCGTCGCCGAGCTCGACGCCCGCCGCAGCGTGCAGCATGCCCCGACCGGGGAAGGCGTGACGCTGTCGACCCTCCACGCGGCCAAGGGATTGGAGTGGGACGCCGTCGCGCTCGTCGGCGTCCACGAGGGCAGCCTGCCCTTCGTGCTCGCCAAGACGCCCGAGGCCGTGGCCGAGGAGCGTCGGCTCTTCTACGTCGGCATCACCCGGGCGCGCGAGCACCTGCGCGTCTCGTGGGCGACGACCCGCAACGGTGGGGGGCAGCGGCGCGCGCAGAGCCGCTTCCTCGACGGGGTGGTCGCGGTCCCCGAGGCGCCGACGCGGGCGCGGGGGAAGCGCCGCGGAGCGAAATCGGCCCTCGAGAGCACCTGCCGCGTCTGCGGGCGGGGGCTGACCACCGGCGCCGAACGCAAGCTGCGCCGCCACCTCGAGTGCGAGGCGACCTACGACGAGGCCGTCTGGGAGGCTCTTCGCGCCTGGCGGAAGGAACGCGCGGACGAGCAGGGCGCGCCCGCCTTCGTGGTGTTCACCGACGCCACGCTCATGGCGATCGCCGAAGCGATGCCGGCCGATGTCGCCAGCCTGGGCACGATCTCGGGGGTCGGCCGCACCAAGCTTGAACGGTACGGCGCCGGGGTGCTCGGCGTGCTGGACGGCCACCGCTGACGATCCCACCGTCACCAATCGCCCGCGCACGGGCACCCTTCGTGGATGCCCCACCGCCCCGACTCCAGCACCCCGCCCGCTGTCAGTTCGAGCGTGCCGCCCGCCGTGTCGGGGACGCCTCCGCCCAAGAACGCGCGCACCTGCGCGACCGCCACGGCGGCCGCCCATTGCCGCAGCAGCGGGGAGGCCGGCGACCTCGTGTGGGCCAGCCTGGCCGCGAAGCGGCCCCATTCGCGGCGATCGGGACGGGCGAGGTCACGACACTGGATGCACGCCGTCGACCCTGGCACCACGAACGGCCCGACGATCGCCCGCTCGGCCTGCGCCGTGACCACGAGGTGGGCGCGCCCCTGCCTGGTGAGCTGGTCGGTCTGCAGCCGGTCGGCCTCGATCGTGTCGGGGCACACAATCACCACGTCGGCCGGCAGCGCGAGGGCCGCGTGCCAGTGGTCGGCGAAGCGAAGCGGCGCGCCCCCCGCGTGCGCCCGCCAGCGCTCGCGCCGGGCCGGCAGTGCACTCCGGGCGCCGCGCGGCGAGGTATCCGCCACCCACACGGACGCCTCGGGCGCCAGCAGCCGGACGATCGCCTGGGCGAGGCGCCCGGACCCGATCAGGCCGACCTCGGCCGGCAATGGGTCCGCGGTGAGGCAGCCGCGGGACTCGACGACCTCTACCAGCCGCTGCAGGATCGTGGCGTCCACGAGCGGAAACAGATCGCGCACCTCGCCGGGGGAGCGGCCCCGCGTGAGGGCCGCGATGATCGCGGGCGCCTCGGGCGGAGCGTCGGCGAGGCAGAACGAGCCCTCGCCGAGGCCGACCTGGAGCAGGCCGGGCTCACGCCAGGCAACGGTCGTGGGGGAGAGCCGGAGGCTCTCCACGGGTGTGGCGATCGCGGTCATGCGGCCAGGTTGCTGGTACGGGCGCGGCCCAGCCAAGGGGCGGGCGGCGTCCGCCAACATCGGGACAACACTCGCTCCCGGGGGATCGGGTCGCGATCTGTCGACCCCCGGACGCGCTGAACGGGCGCCCCGCAGGGCGCCCGTTCAGCAAGCCGCGCTACTTCTTCGGAAGGAAGCGGGTGAGGTTCGTGCCGCACTTGGGGCACTTGGCCTTGGCGATGCGGGTGCCCTTCTCGTTCACGGACACGTCGCCAGTGGCCTCGCGGTGGTCCTTGCACTTCACGCAGTAGAAAGAACCGCTGTAGGTCTCTTCGGCCACGTCATTCCTCCTTTTGGAGTCTCCATGCCTCGTGGCGACGCAGTGTCGCACGACGCGCTTGCGGGCACGACTCTACGCACAAGACCCGCAAATTGCCTCGTCTGACGGCCGAGGCCCCCGCCGTGTCGCATCCGCTTGCCTTCCCCTGCAGGCGGGTCGACCCCGGCGGGGGCCTCGGGTAGAGAAAATACTGTCCCGAACTCGAGCGGTCAAACCCTCGACCATGTCGTGGTTTAGGGTTCTCGCCATGGCGGTCCCCAGCTACGAGGTCAGGTCGAGCGCGCGACGCACCCGGACGATGACCGCCTTCCGCGAAGACGGTCGCCTCGTGGTCGTCGTGCCGGCCCACATGAGCCGGGCCGACCGCGATCGTCTGGTGCCGCCGCTGGTCGGCAAGCTCCTCGCGAAGGAGGCGAGCCAGATCGCGCCGCGCGGGGACGCCGCCCTCACCGACCGCGCCCGTGCACTCTTCCACCGCTACCTGACGCCCGTCGTCGGCGCGGAACCGCCGCCGTTGGGCGTCCGCTGGGTCGACAACCAGAGCACGCGCTGGGGCTCGTGCACGATCGGCAGCGGCGAGATCCGCATCACCGATCGGCTGCGTCAGGCCCCCGACTACGTGGTGGACCACGTGCTGCTCCACGAGGTGACGCACCTCGTGGAGCGCAACCACACCGCACGCTTCTGGGAACTCGTGCGCGCCTACCCCGACTTCGATCGCGCGCGCGGATTCCTGGACGGCCTCGAGTTCTCACGCGCCCACGGCGCCCGCTGAGCAGGGGGTCGTTCCGCACACACGATCGCCCCGCGCCTGGGGCGCGGGGCGATCGATGCGACCTGGCGTCACGCCTGAGGGGGACGATCCTCGCCCGGGCCATCCGCCGGCCCGTCGCCTTCGCCGTCCGCGCCATCGGACGCCTCGTCGAGCAGCTTGCGCAGCTCGGCGTCCATGTCGTCGGGTGTGTCGGGCGCCGCGAGCGGGCGACCGCCGCGCTCGGCGAACCCGAGCGGATCGTCCAAGTCGGACGCCGTCGGCACGAGATCCGGATGGGCCCACACGGCGTCGCGGGCCTCGAAGCCCTTCGAGGCGCGCACGGCGGCCCACAGATTCGCGGCATCACGGACGCGCCGGGGCCGCAACTCGAGGTTGAGCAGCAGCTTCAGGGCGTTCTCCATCGGGCCGCCGATCGCCCGGCGGCGCCGCAGCGTCTCCAGGAGTGCCGCGGCCTGGGGCATGTAGGCCGACGTCGTGTCGGAGACGACGTCGTCCACCCAGCCCTCGACGAGCGCCACGAGCGTCTCGAGGCGCTGCAGGATCTCCTCCTGCTCCGGCGTCCGGACCGGCTGGAACAGCTTGCCGGCGACGGATTCGCCGATCTGCTCGATCGCATCGGGGGTGAGCTCGCCGGAGAGTTGGCTCTCCATCGCCTCCTCGATCGCGTGGGCGTCGATGGTGATGCCGCGCGCGTAATGCTCGACGAGGGCGAGCAGTTGCGGCCCGAGCCAGCCGACGGACGCGAACAGTCGCTGCCGCGCCGCCTCGCGCAGCGCGAGGTACAGCCGGACGTCGGACTCGCTCTGCTCCAGCCCGTCGGCGAACTTGGCGACGTTGGCCGGGAGCAGCGCGACCACGGGTTTCGCGGTCAACGGGACCGAGATGTCGGACACGCTGACCACCTCGGCGGCCAGGTTGCCGAGCGCCTGGCCGGTCTGCGCCGACAGCATGCCCGCGGACGCCGCCCGCATCATCGGCTCCATCAGGGGCTGCATGCCGGCCATCTCTTCGCTCTGGGCGCGCATCAGACCGCCGATCGAGCCGGCGAGCGAGGAGGCGACGGGGCTCACGAGGTCGCGCCAGACGGTGAAGGTGTTCTCGATCCACTCCGCACGGCTCCACGCGGCGGGTTGCGCCGCGACCTGCTCGAACGCGGTGGAGCGGTCGAGCCACAGGTCGGCGAGGCCCACCGCGTCGCTGATCGCCTGGCGGTCGGCCGCGGTCGGCGAGGGGTCGGCCCCCGCGGCCGCCGTGACCTTGCGGGCGATGTCTTTGGTGAAGTCCCAGTTGAGGCCGCCGGACGAGCCGTCGCCGAAGGAGTTCATGTGGGCGGTGAACTGGTTCATCGCCTGTTGGAGACTGCCCATGAGCTGGTTCAGGTCGAACTTGCCGTCGGGCCCGGGTTGAATGCCGAACTGCCTCATGAACTCCGCGAGCGGGTTCTCGTCGTCGCCAGGACGCTGCGCGTCGTCGAACCTGTCGCGATCGGACGCCATATCGGTGTGCTCCCTTCCGTGGGTCGGCATCCATTCTCTCTCATCGGCGAAGTGCCGCGCAGGGGGCCCTCGCGACGCTTGGTACTGTCGGGGGCATCATGGGGCCGCCGTGTGGGGGCGGCGCGGCGAAAGGTGGGCGATGACGAAGCAGACGTGGACCGCTGTGGTGTCCGCGATCCTGTTCGTCGTCTGCGCCGCCGTGATCGCGATGGTTCCGGTCAATTACGTCGTCTGGGCCCCCGGTTCGACGACGAACCTGCTGGGCGCGAGCAACGGGCGTCCGCTCGTAGCGATCAGCGGCGTCCGCACCTACCCCACGTCGGGCGACCTGATGATGACGACCGTCGCCGTGACGCGGGCGGACGCCGAGCTGAGCCTCCCCGAGGCCCTGTATGCCTACTGGATGCCCGATCGGGAGGTGCTGCCGCGCGAGATCGTGTACCCGCCCGGTTCGTCGATCGGCGAGGTGCAGCAGCGCGAGACCGAACAGATGGACATGTCGCAGAGCGAGGCGGTGGCCGCCGCCATTCAGGCCGCGGGGCTGCCGATCCAACGGGTGCCGATCGTCGAGTCCGTGGCGACGGCGGGCCCGGCCAACGGCAAGATTCAGGCGGGCGACCTCCTCGTCAAGGTGGACGGCAAGAACGTCACGACGCCCGAAGACGTGGCGTCCCTCATCGAGGGTCATCGCGTCGGCGACGAGGTCAAGTTCACGATCGATCGTCACCAGAAGACGACCGAGGTCGACGTGGTGACCAGCGGGTCGAACACGAACCCGGGGCGTCCGGTGGTGGGCATCACGATGGGGTCGGGGTACCGCCATTCGGCCGTGGTGGAGTTCAACGTCGACCAGAGCATCGGCGGCCCGTCGGGTGGCCTGATGTTCGCGCTCGCGGTCTACGACAAGCTCTCGCCGAAGAACCTCGTCACGGGCCTTCGCGTGGCCGGGTCGGGCATGATCGACGGCACGGGCAAGATCACGTCGGTCGGAGCCATCGATGCGAAGATCTCCGCGGCGGAACGCGATGGGGCGTCTGTTTTTCTCGTTCCGGAATCCAACTGCGCCGACGTGTCGGCCAAGCCGCGCAACATCCGCCTGGTCAAGGTGTCGGGGCTCGGGCAGGCGATCGACGCGCTGGGCGATCTGCAGGACCCGGCGCATCAGGCCGAAGTGAAGGGGTGCTCATGAGTGAACCGACCAAACGCGAGCCACGGGAGGACCGGGCCGGGGGTGACCCCCTGGTGTCGGCCGTGCTCGACATCGAGCGGCACGTGGGTCATGCCGGCTGGGATCAGCCTGCGCGGCTGTTCGCCCTGGTCTCCACGCGGGCCCTGCTGGACGCCGAGCCGAGCATCGCCGCCCAACTGGCGCCGGCGTCCGAGCTGAACGACGACGCGCTCACCGCCGTGGAGCAGGACGAGTTCCGCTCCGGCGACGACCTCGTCGACGACCTGGCCCGCATCGCGTGGCCCCCGGCCGTGGAGGGGTGCGCGCTCGCGGTCGAGCGCCTGTTCGTGCCGCCGGCCGTGGAGCAGGACATCCCCGACGATCCCGGCGAGGCCGCCGACTTCGTCGCCCATCATCCCCAGCGGCAGGACATCCGCGTGGTCGTCGGCGTGACGCGCGCGGGAGCTGCCCACGGGCTCGCCCGGTTGAAGGAACATCCGGACGAGCTTCTCGGCGGAACGGAGCTGGCCCCCGGGCTGGTCCGAGCACTCGCCCGCACCCTGTCCCCCCTCGAGCAGTAGGAGCCCTCCGTGTCCTCCGTCCATCCACCCCGAGTCACCGGCCGGCGCAGCCCGGTGGTGCTGACCATCGGCATCCTGATCGTCCTCGGCTTGGTGTTCGCCCTGGCCGCGAATCTCTACACCGAGAAACTCTGGTTCGACTCCGTCGGGTTCACCGGCGTCTTCACGACCCAGCTCCTCACTCAGGTGGCCCTGTTCTTGGTGGGGGCGCTCATCGTGGGCGGGTCCGTGTTCTTGAACATGGCCCTGGCCTTCCGCATGCGGACGCCGAACCGGCGGCGCGGGGCCAGCGCGATCCTCGACCGCTATCGCGACCTGCTCGAGGCGAACGTCAAGACGGCGCTGCTGTTGCCGTCGATCGTGTTCGGCGCCATGGCCGGCCTGTCCACGGCGACGCAGGTGCTGCCCGTCCTCGCCTGGATCAACCGGACGCCGTCCGGCGTTCTCGACACCCGGTTCGGCCTCGACACCTCGTTCTTCATGTTCGAGTATCCGATCTGGCGGATGATCGCGTCCCTGCTGATGAGCGCCCTGATCTTCGGCCTCATCGCGGCAGCGGCGATTCACTTCGCGGTGGGCAACATCGTCACCGGACGCCCCCGGGCGCGCAGCACGGCCCCGGCCCCCGTGGCGCGGCACCTGTCCATCGTGGCCGGGCTGGCCACGATCGTCTACGGGCTGGAGAGCCTGCTCGACCGCTACGGGCTCATGGTCGACCGGGGCACCCTGTTCGACGGCCTGCAGTTCACCGACGACCACGCCACGATGACGGCCAAGCTGATCATCGCCGTGATCGCGTTCCTGGTCGCGGCCCTGTTCTTCGCGAACGCCGTCCTGAACAACCCGATGCTGCCGTTGGTGGGCGTCGTCCTGATGCTGGTGTCGGGGCTGATCCTCGCGCTCATCTACCCGGCGATCGTCCAGACGTTCACCGTGCGGCCGAACGAGCCCGACCGCGAGCGTCCCTACATCACCGCCCACATCGGCGCCACGAGGGACGCCTACGCCATCAACGGCGTCGAGATCCAGGACTACTCGGCGGCCACCAACGTGGTCTCGGGCCAGTTGCGGGCTGACGCCGAGGCGCTCCCCGCGATCCGCCTCATGGATCCCGACGTCATCGCGCCGACGTTCGAGCAGCTTCAGCAGGTGCGCGGCTACTACTCGTTCCCGGAGTCGCTCGATGTCGACCGCTACACGATCGACGGCCGCGAAACCGACGTGGTCGTGGCGGCCCGCGAGCTCAACCAGGCCGGCATCCCCGACCGCAACTGGAACAACATCCACACCGTCTACACCCACGGCCACGGCTTCGTGTCCGCCTACGGCAACCGGCGGCAGCCGAACGGCGAGCCGGTGTGGATCACCCGCGACATCCCGCCGGTCGGCAAGATCGAGGAGACGGAGTCGCGCATCTACTTCGGCGAGCAGTCCGATTCGTTCGCGATCGTCGGCCGCATGCCTGGCGACGCCCCGATCGAGCTCGACACCCCCGGCGGCGGCCAGGGCGGGGGAGAGCGCTACAACGTGTACACGGGCGCGGGCGGCGTCGGCGTCGGCAACTTCGCGATGCGGGCCCTGTTCGCCATGCGCTTCTCCGACATCAACATCATGCTGTCCGACCGCGTGAACGAGAACTCGCGCATCCTGTACGACCGGACGCCTGCCGAGCGCGTCGAGAAGGTCGCCCCCTGGCTGACGATCGACAAGAACACTTACCCGGCCATCGTCGACGGCCGCCTGGTGTGGATCGTCGACGCCTACACGACGTCCAACACCTACCCGAACAGCCAGAAGGTCTCCCTCGCCGAGGCCACGTCCGACACGCAGACCCGCGTGCTGGGCGCGCAGGCGGACCAGGACATCAACTACATCCGCAACTCGGTGAAGGCCGTCGTGGACGCCTACGACGGCTCGGTGCGCCTCTACGCGTGGGACGAGCACGACCCGGTGCTCGCGACGTACTCCAAGGTCTTCCCGGGCACGGTCCTGCCGCGGTCGGACATCTCGCCCGACCTCATGGCGCACCTGCGCTACCCGGAGGACCTGTTCAAGGTGCAGCGGCAGATCCTCGGCCGGTACCACATGACGAACAGCGACGCCTGGTACCAGCAGTCGGACCTGTGGGACGTCCCGGTGGACCCGCGGAACAACCAGACCAAGGAGCCCCCGTACTTCCTGTCGATCAAGTGGCCGGGCGACCAGTCGCCGCAGTTCAGCCAGACGAGCGTGTTCGTGCCCAAGAACCGCCAGAACCTCGCCAGCTACCTGTCGGTGAACGCCGAGGCGACCAGCCCCGACTTCGGCAAGCTGCGGGTGCTGCGCATGTCCGACACGCACCAGATCGACGGTCCGGGGCAGACGTTCAACGCCATGACCACCGACCCGAAGGTCGCCAACCTGCTGCGTGACTACACCAACCAGGGTTCGGCCGACGTCCGGTACGGCAACCTGCTGACCCTGCCGGTGGGCGGCGGCCTGCTGTACGTGCAGCCGCTCTACACCGTCCGCACGGCGAGCGCGGGCTCGTACCCGGCGCTGACGTTCGTCGTGGTCCGGTTCGGGCAGCACGTCGGCATCGGTGCCACGCTGCAGGCGGCGCTCGACCAGGTGTTCCAGGGCGACGCGGGCGCCGACACGCGGGAGAACCCGGACGGGTCGTCCACGACGACCCCGGGCACCACCCAGCCCGGCACGACCCAGCCGGGCGCCACGCCCAGCCCGTCGGGCCAGGCCGATCAGGCGGCCGTCAACCGGTACCTCGACCGGGCGCGGACGGCCTTCGCGGCCGCCGACCAGGCCCTGCGGGGCGGTGACCTCGCGGCCTACCAGGCGCGCACGAACGAGGCCCGTCAGGCAGTTCAGGACGCGATCCGCGCCTCCGGCCGCTGACCCGGACGCGGTGACCGGCCGGAGGCATCCGGCCGGTCACCGCGGGTCAGCCCCGCGACGGGGGGCGGGTCAGATCCATTCGCCCTCGTCGAGCACGCGGACGTCCCACCCGGCTTCGGCGAGCGGCCCGGCGAGCGACGCGGCGTCCCCGACCACGACGAGCGTCATGCGTTCGGGGGGCAGCAGCACGGAGGCGACGTCGGTCGCCGACTCCGGCGTCACGCGTTGGAAGCCGGCGCGGAGGGCGTCCACGTAGGCGGGGCCCAGCCCGGCCGACAGCAGGGTCATCATCGCGTTGCAGACGCCGGCGGCGGTGGCGTACTGCAGCGGCTGGACGCCCACGAGGTACTGCCGCGCCTGCTCGACCTCGTCGGCGGTGAACGGCGCGCTCCGGACGTCCAGCAGCCCGGGGAGCAGCGACACGGCTTCGGCGACGACCTCCGTCCGGAACGACCCCTGCACGTACGTGAACCCGCCGTCTCGTAGGGGCGCGTTCACCAGCCGGACGCCGTACGTGAAGCCCTTCTCCTCGCGCAGGACCCGGTTGAGCCGGCTGAGGAACGCCCCGCCCAGCGCGTGCACGGCGATCTGGAAGTCGGCCCAGCCCGGGTCGGCCCGGTCGATGGTGAAGTGCCCGAGCCGGACGTCCGCCTGCACCGATCCCGGCCGATCGACCAGGTAGAGATGCCGCTGTCGCGGTTGCGGGTATTCGTGCTCGGCGAACTGTTGGCCCGGGTTGGACCAGGAGCCGAAGGCGTCCTCGACCAGGCCCGGGACGGCGTCGTCCAGGTCCCCGACGACGACCAGGGTCGCCCCGACGGGGCCGACGTAGCTCGCGTGGAACGCGCGGACGTCCGCCCCGGTCACCTTCTCGACCGTGGCCGCCTCCCCGCCCCGCAGCCGCGAGGCGCGGTAGCGGCGCTGCAGGATCGCCCTCCGGAAGACGTGCGCGGCCCGTTGGGGCGAGTTCGCCAAGTGCTGGGAGATCTCGGCGAGATGCAGCGCGCGCTCGCGGTCGACGTCGGCGTCGGCGAGCGTCGGCGACGCGACCGCGTCGGCCATGAGGGCGATCGCCGCCCCCAGGTGCGAGCGCGGCACGTCGACGTACACGTGCGTGCTGGAGTACCCCACGCTGGCCTCGAAGGCGGCCCCGCAGTCCTCGACGGCGTCCTGGAACGCGGTGCCGGGGTGGGCGGACGTCCCGGCGTCCAGGGTGCGGGCCATCAGGGTCGCGACGCCCTCGAGGGCGTCCGGCTCGGCGGCGAGCGGCAGGTCGAGCGACAGGCCGGCCGAGACGACGTGCTGCCCGGGCCGGTGGAAGAGCATGACCTGCAGGCCGTTGGCGAGGGCGAACTCGTCCGGCTGGGGGAACGCCCAGGCGCGAGGCTTGCGCACCTTGGGACGTTTCGCGAGCGTGCTCATGCCTGGGCCCCTTTCTCGGTTGCGTCCGTCTGGGTGGCGTCCGTCTCGGTCGAATCCGCCGGCCGGGTGGTGTCGGGTGTCCGGCTCGTGCCGCCCTCGTCGTCGGACGCCGCAGCGTAGCCGCCGAGCGGCCCCCGCTCGTACCGCAGGACGCCGCGGTTCTCCGGGCGCAGATAGGTAGCCGCCGCCGCCCGCACCTCCTCCCCGGTGACGGACGCGATCTCGGCGATCCGCGTGTTCACGAGGCCCGGGTCGCCGTGCAGCGTCGCGTAGGCGCCGAACAGGTCGGCGCGGGAGTCGAAACGCGCGAGCTGTTCGAGCCATTGCCGCTCGAACTGGATCTTCACCCGTGCCAGCTCGACGTCGGTCGGCCCCTCGTCGGCCAGCCGCCGGATCTGCTCGATCAGGGCGTCCTCGAGGAGGGCCAGCGAGGTGCCCTTGATGGCTCGCGCGAACGCGAAGCCGAACGACGTGCCCTCGACCAGGCCCATCGCGGCGGCTCCCGCGTTCTCGGCGATCTCGTCGTCGTGCACCAGGCGCCGGTAGAGCCGCGCCGCCTCGCTGCCGCCCAAGATGTCCAGGGCGATCTCACACGCGTCGAACTCCCGCGTGCCGTGCGGAGGGAGCCGCCAGCTCAGATACACCGCGGACGCCGGGACCGGCGCCACCGCGACGGCCCGGGGAATGCCCTCGAGTGGCGGCAGGGGCGCGACAGGGGCCCGCACGGGGAGATCCCGGCCCTCGATGCCGCCGAAGAAGTGCTTGGCGCGGGAGAACCCGTCGCGCGGCTCGATGTCGCCGACGAGGGTCAGGACGCAGTTCCCGGGGACGTAGAACCGGTCGAAGAACTCGGCCGCGCTCTCGGTGGTGAAGGCGTCCAGGTCGGCCATGGAGCCGATCGTGGGGTGCCCGTACGGGTGGTCCTCGGGGAAGGTCAGCCGCAGCAGATGCTCGATGACGTCGCCGTAGGGCACGTTGTCGTAGCGCTGCCGCTTTTCCTCTTTCACGACGCTGCGCTGGGTGTCGAGGTTCTCCTGCGAGATCGGGGTCGTCGTGGCCATGCGATCTGCCTCGAGCCACAGCGCGAGATCGAGCGCGCCCGTGGGGACCGCCTCGAAGTAGTTCGTGCGATCGAACCAGGTCGTCGCGTTGACCGAGGCCCCGTTCGCCTGCAGGACGCCCAAGTGCTCGCCGCTGGCCACGTTCGCCGACCCCTGGAACATCAGATGCTCGAAGAGGTGGGCGACGCCGGTCTGCCCCGGCCGCTCGTCTTTGGAGCCGACGTGGTACCACAGGTTGACGGCCACGACGGGGGCCGATCTGTCAGGACTGACGATCACCCGTAACCCGTTGCGGAGAACGTGTTCGTGGAGCGGGTAACCCAGGTTGCGGTCGACAGTCACGCCTCACATCGAACCACACTGGGGCTCACCCGGCGAGGCGCGAGGAGTGCGCCCTTAGAGAACGCGACCGCGCAGCCCGGGCGGCAACAGCGTCAGGATGAGCCCCGCGATGAGCGCCCCGCCGCCGACCATCGGCGTGTAGGGCGACGACGCGATGGTCGCCGGCACCGACGAGTCGGCCTGGTGGAGCTGACGGTTGCGCGGATACCACGCAGACGTCGGCTCGGGGGACGCCTTCGCCGTCGCGCTGCGGGACGACGTGGCCGTTCCGACCGTGGACCCCGCCGGGAGGCGGGTGCCGGCCGGCAACGTGGTGCCCGGGGGCACGGTCACGCCGGGCGGCAGCGTCACGCTGGAGGGCAGCGGCACGCCGGGCGTCACCGTGGTGCCCGGAGGCAGGACGGTGCCCGGGGGCAACACAGTGCCAGGCGGGAGCTGGGTGCCGGGCGGCAGTGCGGTCGACGTCGTGGTGGTCGTGGTCGGGACGACGGGCAGCGCGCTCGACGTCTGAGGCGGGTTGCTGGTCTGCGCGGGCGGACTCGGCACGGGCGGCACGACGATGGCGCTGCTCGGCGCCGGGACGCCTGCCGACGGGCTCGGCTGGGGTTGCGGCTGGGTCGGCGTGGGCACCTCGGAGGTAGCAGGCGGCGACACGATGACGGGCGGCGGCGCGATCCGGATGCGCGAGCGCCGCGCCGAGGGCGGCGCGCTGCTGGTCGAAGACGGCTCGGAGGTCGTCGGGGCCGGCTCGGCGGGCTGCGACGGCTGTGCGATGCGCGGCGTCGGGTCCGCCTGACGCTGGGACGGCGACGGGTCGGTCTGACGAGGCGTGCGGGTACGCGTGCGCGTCGGCTCGGACCGTGGCGTTTCGGTGGGATCGACGCGAGGACCCCGCTCGCGCGGCCGTTCAGGCGTGGCGGCGGGGGCAGAGCCGGTGGGCTGCGCGGTAGCGCTGGACGTGGGCGCGGCGACAGCCTCCAGCGTCGCGAGCGGGCCGACCCCGATCGCGGAGGAAGCGAAGATGCCGAGCGCGGCGAGAACGCCAGCGGACGCGAAGCGCGCCCCATGCTTAGTTCCCCCACGCGCATAAAGCCGTGTCAATTTAGTCCCTGACTGTTTAGAAGGTCCCCCACCCAGGCAAGGACAGTCTATCGCGAGGGAGGGGGGGATGTTGTCCCCCTCGCGGGTAACCGACCGATCGTCTCGTCGAATGCGAAAGAGGAACGCCCCCGGACGAATCCGGGAACGCTCCTCCATCATTCGTAGCGGGGATAGGATTTGAACCTATGACCTCTGGGTTATGAGCCCAGCGAGCTACCGAGCTGCTCCACCCCGCGGCGCTTGAAATACATTACGCGACGAGTCGCCGAACACCAAATCGAGACCTGAGCGTGCCACCTCGTTCCCGCGCTGACTGGGTGGCTCCGGTAGACTCCACACCGCACGAGGCGCCCCCTCCACAGCGGTGGGCGCGCCAGGGGTGGTGCCGAACAAGAAGGAGGCCTCCATGGGCCCGCAGTCTGGTTCTCGAGGAACCCACCGTGCGTGGGCTTCCTGGCTCGTCGGGTTGCTCGCCCTGACCGTGGCCCTCAGCGGCTGCACGGGCGGGCAGCAGCAGACAGCCGGGCAAAATCAGCCGGCGTCCCATGCCTTGACCATCGGGGCGACGGCGGAGCCGCCGTCGATGGATCCGATGGCGGTCGCCGCCGCGGCCGGGTCGCAGGTGATGCTCTACAACGTGTACGAGACCCTCGTGAAGACCGACTCCAACGGCGATCTCCAACCGCTGCTCGCCCAACGGTGGAGCGTCAGCGACGACCGCACCGTCTACACGTTCGACCTGAACCCGGCGGCGCGATTCGCGGGCGGCGCCCCGGTGAACGCCGAAGCCGTCGTCAAGAACATCGAGCGCGTCAAGACCCCGAGCGTGGCGTCGGCGTCCGACACCACGGTGGCGGCGAAGCTCGTGAAGCAGATGAGCATCGTCCGGTCGGCCGAGGCGACCAACGCTCACACGGTCAAAGTCACGCTGACGAGGCCGTCCAACACCTGGCTGTACGACATGAGCTCGACGGGCGGCATGATCGCCGACCCCGCGCAATTCTCGGCGCTCGGCACCACGACGGCGGGGTCGGGCCCCTACAAGCTGAAGCAGTGGAACAAGGGCGACAGCGTCGTGCTGGAGCGCAACGCGGCCTACTGGGGCACGCCGGGGCGCTTCGACGAGGTCACCTTCCGCTACTACACGGACCCCAACGCGATGAACGCGGCGATGCTCGCGGGCCAGCTCGACATCATCAGCAACCTGCAGGCGCCCGACACGATCAGCCAGTTCGCCGATCCGTCGCGGTTCAAGACGATCGAAGGCACGACGAACGGCGAGGTCGTCTTGGGGCTGAACAACGCGAGCGCGCCCCTGAAGGACGTGCGCGTCCGGCAGGCGATCGCTCAGGCGATCGACAAGCGGGCCCTCGTCGACACGGTGTGGAACGGCAAGGGGCAGGTCATCGGCTCGATGGTCGTGCCGACCGACCCCTACTACGAGGATCTGACGGGCATCAACGCCTACAACCCCGACCACGCCAAGCAACTGCTCGCGCAGGCCGGCTACCCGAACGGGCTGACCTTGCGCCTCAAGCCGGCCGCTCTGCCGTACGCGACGAAGTCGGCCCAGGTGATCGCGAGCCAGCTGAAGGAGGTCGGCATCACCGCGCAGATCGAGGAACTGCAGTTCCCGAACCGGTGGACCGACGTGGTCTACACGAAGGCCGACTACGACATGTCGATCGTCGCCCACGTCGAGGCTCGCGACCTGTCCACGTACGCCAACCCGAACTACTACTGGCGCTACAACAACCCCGAGTTCACCCAGCTGTACACGGCGGCCGATCAGGCACCGCCGGACGAGTACGCGGCCGACATGAAGAAGGCGGCGCGGTTCCTCGCCGAGGACGCCGCGAGCGTGTGGCTGTTCGACCTGCCGAACCTGGTGATCACCAAGCCGAACATCACGGGGGTGGGGGAGAACGCCGCGTCCCTGTCGTTCGACGTGACGACGATCGCCGCCGGCTGAGCCCATGGCGCGCAAGATCGCGTTGCGCGTCGGGATGTTCGTCCTGAGCCTGCTGGTCGCCTCGGTCGTCATCTTCCTGGTCGTCCAGTTCCTGCCGGGCGACGTCGCGCGCATCATGCTGGGCAACGATGCCAGTCAGGCCGAGGTGGACGCCCTCCGCGCCCAGCTCGGCCTGGACCGGCCTCTTCCGGACCGCTACGTCGAGTGGGTCGGGGGGATGCTGCACGGCGACTTCGGGACGTCCTACTTCAGCCGGGTCCCGGTGACGGCACTCATCGCGCCGCGGCTGGTCGTGACCGGCTGGCTGGTGGGCGGGTCGATGCTGCTGACCGTGCTGGTGGCCCTCCCGCTCGGCATGATCGCGGCGCTCTACCGCCGCCGCTGGCCCGGCGTCCTCGTCTCGGTGTTGTCGCAGGCCGGCATGGCCGTGCCGGCATTCCTGGCCGGCATCCTGCTCGCCGTCGTCTTCTCGGTGAAGCTGCACTGGCTGCCCGCCAACGGCTACGTCCCGTTCAGCTCCGACCCGGTGGCGTGGGCCCGCAGCCTCGTGCTGCCGATCGTCGCGCTGGCCCTCGTGCAGGCGTCCGTGCTGACGCGCTACGTCCGCTCGGCGTTCATCGAGGTCCTCAACGAGGACTACTACAGCACGGCCCGGGCGATCGGGTGGGGGCGGGGCGCCGCGATGCTCCGCCACGGTCTGCGCAACGCCTCGCTCTCGCTGGTGACGGTGCTGGGCCTGCAGTTGGCGTCCGTGCTGGTGGGCGCCATCGTGGTCGAGCAGGTGTTCGTCCTTCCGGGGCTCGGAATGCAACTGCTGAGCGCGGTCGCGCAGCAGGACGGGATGGTCGTGCAGGGCATCGTCATGCTGCTCGTGCTCGCCGTGCTGATCATCAACGCGCTCGTCGAGGTGCTGTACCTGGTCCTCGACCCGCGGCTCGCCGTCAGCGAGGAGAGCGCATGAAACGCCTCGAACTCATCGCCGGGCTCACGCTCGTCGGCCTCGTGGTCGCGTGTGCGATCATCTCGTTCGTCTGGACGCCGTACGACCCGACCCACGTCGCGGCGGGGCAGCGGTTGCTGCCCCCGAGCCCCGAGCACGTCTTCGGCACGGACGGGTTCGGCCGCGACGTGCTCTCGCGCCTGCTCGTCGGGGCGCGCAGTTGCCTCACGGTCGGGGTGATCTCCGTGGGCATCGCCGCGGTGGTCGGCGTCCCGCTCGGTCTGCTGGCCGCCGCGCTGCCGCGATGGGCCGGGGAGGTGCTGATGCGGGGCAGCGACATCGCGCAGGCGATCCCGGCCCTCTTGCTGGCGATTCTGCTCGCGGCCGCCTTCGGCGGCTCGACGACGACCGCGATGGCGGCGATCGGCATCGCGGCCGTCCCGCAGTTCGTCCGGGTGACGCGCGCGGGCGCCCTCCAGGTGCTCGCCAGCGACTTCGTGCTCGCGGCGAGGGCGTGTGGCACGCCGCGGCTGCGGACGCTGCGGCAGCACGTGCTGCCCAACGTCGCGCCGGTGCTGGGGGTCCAGGCGTCCGTGGCGTTCGCGATGGCGATCCTCGCCGAGGCGGCCCTGTCCTACCTGGGCCTGGCGACTCAGCCCCCGACGCCCACGTGGGGGCGGATGCTGAAGGAATCGCAGGACTTCCTCTTCCGCCAGCCCGAGCAGGCCCTGTGGCCCGGCGTGGCCGTGGCCCTCGGCGTCCTCGGGTTCAATCTGCTGGGCGACGGTCTGCGCGACCGGCTCGACCCGAGGCTGCGGGAGGTGGCGTGAGCGTGCTCGAGGTGCGCGACCTGACGGTCGCTTTCGGACGCCGCCCTCCGGCCGTCCGGGAGGTCGGCTTCTCGATCGAGCCGGGCCAACGGCTCGGCCTCATCGGCGAATCGGGGTCGGGGAAGACCGTCACGTCGCTCGCCGTGATGGACCTTCTGCCGGAGTATGCGCGGGTGTCCGGGTCGATCCGGCTGAACGGGCGCGAGTTGACGGGCCTCGACGACCGGTCGATGGCGCGCCTGCGCGGCGACGAGGTGGGCATGGTCTTCCAGGAGCCGATGACAGCGCTCGACCCGACCATGCGGGCGGGGCGGCAGGTCGCCGAGGTGCTGCGCCTCCATCAGGGCGCGGCGCCGGGTGAAGCCCGAGAGCGGGTCCTCGCGATGCTCGCCGACGTCGGGTTCCCCGACCCCGAGCGGGTCGCCGACAGCTACCCGCACCAACTCTCGGGCGGCCAGCGGCAGCGGGTGGTCACGGCGATGGCCCTCATCAACACGCCGGGGCTCGTGATCTGTGACGAGCCGACCACCGCGCTGGACGTCACCGTCCAGGCGACCGTGCTGGGCGTCCTCGACCGGGTGCTCACCGACGCGGGCGCGGCGTGCCTCTTCATCAGCCACGACCTGGCCGTGGTGTCCCAGCTCTGCTCCGACATCGTCGTGATGCTCGACGGCCGCGTCGTCGAGCAGGGCACGGTCGAGCAGCTGTTCGAGCGTCCGCAGCACCCCTACACACGGGGGCTCGTCGCGACGGCGCGCCTCGACCTGGTCGAGCCGGGGCACCGGCTGCCCACGGTGTCCGACTTCTTCGAGCGGGAGGGGTCGCGATGAGCGAGGCGAACACGCCGGACCCCGGCGGCGTCCGGGAGGGCGATGCCGCGGTGTACGAGGCGTCCGAGCTGACCCGCGTCTACCGGCGCGGGCAAGCCCGCGTCCGGGCGCTGGACGGCGTGGACCTGCGGGTGCGGCACGGCGACCGGCTGGGCATCGTGGGGGAGTCGGGGTCGGGCAAATCGACGCTGGTGCGGATTCTCGCGGCGCTGGACCGGCCGACGTCCGGACGCGTGCGGTACGAGGGCGTCGACATCACCGGGCTGCCCGAGCGCAAGCTGGGGTTCCTGCGGTCGAGCGTCCAACTGGTGTTTCAGGATCCTCGGTCGAGCCTCGACCCGCGCATGACGGTCCGGCAGATCATCACCGAGCCGCTGCGATCTCCCCTGATGGCCCGCGCGTTCGCGGGCGTCGACCGGGCGCAGCGCGTCGAGTCGCTCATGACGGCCGTCGACCTCGATTACGCGGACGCCGACCGCTACCCGCACGAGTTCTCGGGCGGCCAGCGGCAGCGCATCGCGATCGCCCGCGCCCTCGCGCCCGATCCGCGCGTGCTGATCGCGGACGAGCCCGTCTCGGCGCTCGACGTGAGCGTCCGGGCGCAGGTACTGAACCTGCTCACCGATCTCGTCGACCGGCTGGGGCTGACGCTCGTGTTCGTGAGCCACGACCTGCGGGTCGTCCGGCATCTGTGCACGACGGCGGTCGTCATGCAGCACGGGCGCGTGGTCGAGCGCGGTTCGACGCGCGCGCTGTTCGAGGATCCGCAGCAGGACTACACCCGCCAGCTGCTGGCGAGCATCCCTCGATTCAGGACGGACGCCGGCGCGTCCTAGACTGAGGGAACGTGAAAGCGCTCCTGGTCGAAAACATCCATGCCGACGGCGTCCGGCGGCTCCGCGAGGCGGGCGTCGACGTCGAAACGCGGTCCAAGGCACTCTCCGAGGACGAGTTGATCGACGCCCTCGACGGGGTCGACCTGCTCGGCGTCCGATCGACCACGTTCGTCACGCCCCGCGTGCTCGACGCGGCCCCGCAGCTCAAGGCGATCGGCGCCTTCTGCATCGGCACCAACCAGATCGCGCTCCCCGAGGCGACCGCCCACGGCGTGGCCGTGTTCAACGCCCCGTTCAGCAACACCCGGTCCGTCGTCGAGTTGGTGCTCGCCGAGATCGTCTCGCTGGCGCGCCACCTCACCGATCACAACGCCGCGATGCACGACGGGCTGTGGAACAAGAGCGCGAAGGGCAGCCACGAGGTGCGCGGCCGGACGCTGGGCATCGTCGGCTACGGCAACATCGGCTCGCAGGTCTCCGTGCTCGCCGAGGCGTTCGGGATGCACGTGTACTACTACGACATCGTCGACAAGCTGGCCCTGGGCAACGCGCGCGGCGTCGGGTCGCTCGACGAGCTGCTCGGCATCGCCGAGACCGTGACCGTCCACGTCGACGGACGCCCCGGGTCCAGCGGCCTGTTCGGCGCGGCCCAGTTCGCCAAGATGCGGCCCCGCTCGCTGTTCTTGAACCTGTCGCGCGGGTTCGTCGTCGACGACCACGCCCTGAGGGCCGCCCTCGACTCGGGCCACATCGCCGGCGCGGCCCTGGACGTCTACCCGCACGAGCCCAAGGCCAGCGGCGACACGTTCGAGAGCCCCCTGCGGGGGGTGCCGAACGTCATCCTCACCCCGCACGTCGGCGGGTCGACACAGGAGGCCCAGCAGGACATCGGCCGCTTCGTCGCGGGGAAGCTCATCGACTACGTCAAGACGGGCGCGACCAGCCTGTCGGTGAACATGCCGCAGGTGCAGGTGGGCGCCAGCGAGCACAAGCGGATCGTGAGCCTGCACCGCAATGTGCCGGGCGTCCTGGCCAAGATCAACACGATGTTGGCCGATCTCGGGGCGAACATCGAGGGCCAGAACCTCGCGACGCGCGGCAACGTCGGCTACGTCGTGCTGGACGTGAACACCGAGGCCCCGCGGGAGGTCATCGCGGCCCTCGAGGCGATGCCCGAGTCGATCCGCGTCGTCGCCCACTGAGCCGGGGGACGCCGCCCGCCGAGCGGTCGGCGTCGGGTTCGTCCGGACGCCGGCCGCATGCCACGGCGTCCGGACGCCTCAGCCCTCGATCTCCAGCGTGTCTTCGAGCGGGGCGAGGCGGCCCAGCATCTCGTCGTGCAGCAGCCCGTTGGTGACCAGCGCGCCCGGGCCCACCGGGCCGTCGCGGCCGTCCAGGTTCGTGAAACGCCCGCCGGCCTCGGTGACGATCGGCACCAGCGCGGCCATGTCGTGCAGCGCGAGCTCGGGCTCGGTCGCGATGTCGACGGCACCCTCGGCGAGCAGCATGTAGCTCCAAAAGTCGCCGTAGGCGCGGGTGCGCCAGCAGTCGCGCAGCAGGTCGACGAACGCCTGCCCACGCCCCGAGTTCACCCAGCCGCCGATCGAGCTGTAGCTGAGCGAGGCGTCGGCGACCGCGTCGACGCGCGACACGGAGATGCGGCTGGCACTCATGAGCGTCTTGCCCGTGAACGCGCCGTTACCCTTGGACGCCCACCAGCGCTTCTGCAGCGCGGGCGCGGACACGAGGCCGACGACGACCTCCTCGCCCTGCATCAGCGCGATCAGCGTCGCCCACACCGGGACGCCGCGGACGAAGTTCTTCGTGCCGTCGATCGGGTCGATCACCCACCGGCGCGGGCCCCAGCCGGTGTCGCTGCCCTCCTCGCCGTGCACCGCGTCGCGAGGGCGGGCGCGCCGCAGGGTGCGACGGATCGCCTCCTCGACGGCGACGTCGGCGTCGGACACGGGGGTGAGATCGGGTTTGGTCGTCACCTGGAGGTCTTGCGCCTTGAACCGCGTCATCGTCAGCGAATCCGCGTTGTCGGCCAGCACGTGGGCCAAGCGCAGGTCGTCCAGGAGGGATTGATCAACCATGGGGGAGAGCCTATCGGGCGCGGCGAGGCGACCGCGTCACCGGTCGTAGCTCGGCGGGGTCATCCACGCCCGTTCCATCCGGCGGAACGAGTCGAGACGGCTCGCGCGGAGGCGTCCGTCGGCGACGGCGGCGTCCAGGGCGCACTCGGGCGCCGACGAGTCGTGCTGGCAGCCGCGGGGGCAGTCTTCGACGATCTCGGCGAGGTCGCCGAACGCCGCGACGATCGCGTCGGCGGTCACGTGCGACAGCCCGAACGACCGGACGCCCGGGGTGTCGATGATCCAGCCGCCCGGGGCGGGGAGGGGGAGGGCGATGGCCGACGTCGACGTGTGGCGGCCGCGCCCGGTGACGACGTTGACGTGGCCGGTCGCGCGGTCGGCGTCGGGGATGAGCGCGTTGACGAGCGTCGACTTGCCGACGCCCGAATGGCCGACGAGCACGGTCGTGTGGCCGGCGAGGCGGTCGCGGAGTTCGGTGAGGTCGGCGTCCGGTTCGGTGACGACGATGTCGAGGTCGAGGTCGGCGTATTCGGCCGCCAGGGCGTCCGGGGAGGCGAGGTCGGCCTTGGTGAGGATGAGCAGCGGGGCCAACCCGCCGACGTACGCGGCGACCAGGATGCGGTCGATCATGCCGGGACGCGGCGGCGGGTCGGCCAGGGCCGTCACGATGCCGAGTTGGTCCGCGTTCGCGACGATCGGACGCTCCGACGGGTCGTCGTCGTCGGCGGTCCGGCGCAGCACCGTCGTGCGCTCGACGACCTCGACGATGCGCGCGAGCGTGCCCTCGCTGCCCGAGGTGTCGCCGACCACGCGCACCTCGTCGCCGACGATGACGCCCTTGCGGCCCAACTGGCGGGCCTTCGTGGCGAGCACCTCGCGGCGGCCGTCGGCGTTGTCGAGCAGCAGCCGATAGCGGCCGCGGTCGACCGTCAGGACGCGGCCGGTCTCGGCGTCGGAGTAGTCGGGGCGATCCTTCGTCCGCGGGCGCGTCCGCCGTGGCGGACGCCCGTAGGACGCCTCCTCGTCGCGCCCGTAGCCGTGCCTACCCACCGACGAGCCCCTCCCACAGGCGCGGGAAGTCGGCGATGGTCTTCGTCGTGCAGGAGACGTCGTCCAGCACGACGCCCTCGACCGCCAGCCCGACGACCGCGGCGGCGTGGGCCATCCGGTGGTCGGCGTACGTGTGGAACTCGGCGCCGGTGAGGCGTCCGGGTGTGATCTGCAGCCCGTCCGCCGTCTCCCGGACGTCCGCCCCCAGCGCCCCGAACTCGGCGGCCAGGGCCGCGAGCCGGTCCGTCTCGTGATGGCGGATGTGCGCCACCCCTCGCAGCCGCGACGGCCCGTCGGCCAACACGGCCAGGGCCGTGGCGATCGGCGTCAGCTCGGCGGCGTCGACGAGGTCGACGTCGGCGCCGGTGAGGCCGTCGGCCGTGACGCGCACGGCGTCCGGGAGCCGCGTGACGCGCGCACCGAACGCCTCCAACGCGGCCAGGATCGCGTCGCCCGCCTGTAGGGTGACCGCCGGCCAGGCGAGCTCGACCGTGCCGCCGGTCACCATGCCGGCGGCCAAGAAGGTGGCCGCGTTGACCAGGTCGGTCTCGATGGCCTCGTCGGACGCCGCGATCGCTCCGGGCTCGACCCGCCAGGACGTCGGCCCCGTCGCCTCCACCAGGACGCCGCGCCGGCGCAGCATCTCCACCGTCATGCCGATGTAGGCCGGACTGGGGAGCGGGGGCCCCTCGTGACGCAGCGTCAGCCCGCCGTCGAAACGAGCGCCCGCGAGCAGCAGCCCTGAGACGAACTGGCTGGAGCCGGAGGCGTCGATCGTCGCCTCACCCCCCGGGACGCCCCCGGCGCCGCACACGGCGAACGGCAGCCCCTCGGGATGGTCGACGCGGACGCCGACCTGACCCAAGCCGTCGAGCAGCGGAAAGACGGGCCGCGCGGACGCCTCCGCGTCCCCGGAGAACGACGAACGCCCCGACGCCAGCGCGGCGATCGGGGGCAGGAAGCGCATGACTGTGCCGGCGAGGCCGACCTCCACCGCGCCCGGCACGAACCGGGCGGGGGGATCGACGCGGACGACCCCGTCGCCCGCGTCGACGAACCCGACCCCCAGCGCGGACAGCCCCGCGCGCATCAGGCGGGTATCGCGCGCGTCAAGGACGCCGGTGAGCGTCGAGGGGCCATCGGCGAGCGCGGCGAGCACGTACCCGCGCGCGGTCGCCGACTTCGAGCCGGGCACCACCACACGACCGGTGACCGGGCGCCCCGGGGTCGGGGCGCCCCATTTCACCGGCACGGCCCGGCGAGGTGCGTCACGGCAGCTTCGCCTTGAGGTCCTTCGTGGACCGGTCGAGCTGCTTGCGCGTGCGCTTGCCGAACCGCTCGGCGTCCTTCGCCAGCGACTCGGAACGCTTGCGCGCCTGCTGCCCCAGCCGGTAGCTGAAGTCGTTGGCGCGCCAGCCGAGGCTGGGGTTGCCCTTGGTGTCCTGGCTGACGACGAGCGCGGCCCCGGTGAGCGCCAGATTGCGCAGGAAGATGGAGCGCGCGGCCTTCTTGTCGGCCGCCCCGCGCGGGTTGGACGCGATCAGGTGCGGCAGCATCGAGACGGCCGCGAGCGTGCCGCCGCCCCGCGTCGAGATGTTCGTGAACATCCCCAGCCCGCCGAGGATGGACGCGACGCCGTTGAGACGCACCAGGTTCTTGGTGTCCTCCGGAACGTAGGCACTCACGGCCTCGGGGAGCGTGCGCTGCGCCAGCGGGACGAACTTCGCGGCGAGCGGCTCCGCCGCCGGTACGAGAGCCTCCGGATCCTTCAGGGCCTTGACCCCGTTGGAGACGAAAACGGTGGCCAGCATGGCCCGGCCCACTCCACGTAGAAGGTTCATGCCCTATTACTAGCGCGGATGGGCCGCCGGGCCAACCCCTGGCGCCGGGCGTGTGGCGTCCGCGTGGCCGGAATATGCCGCCCACTGGACGGGTTGTACAGGTCGTGAGCATGACGATCGCCGAACCCAGTGCCCGTGCGGGTGGCCGCAGCGGGCTGCGGAGCCCGGTACTCTCGTACGCGATGACTCTGCCGCCAGCTTCCGACACCGACTCGGTCGACCTCGCCCAGGAGACCCCGCACGAGCGTGACGAGCGCTTCGAGCGCGACGCGCTGCCGTTCATGGATCAGTTGTACGGTGCCGCGCTGCGCATGACGCGCAACCCCTCTGATGCGGAAGACGTGGTGCAGGAGGCGTACGCGAAGGCGTACGCCTCGTTCCACCAGTTCAAGCCGGGCACGAACCTCAAGGCGTGGCTGTACCGCATCCTCACGAACACCTACATCAACAGCTATCGCAAGAAGCAGCGCGAGCCGCAGCTCTCCGACGGCGAGAACGTGGAGGATTGGCAGCTCGCCCGCGCTGGGCAGCACAGTTCCGACGGCCTCCGCAGCGCGGAGATGGACGCGTTGGATCGCATGCCCGACTCGGCGGTCACCGAGGCGCTGGCCCAGTTGTCGCCCGACTTCCGGCTGGCCGTCTACCTGGCCGACGTCGACGGGTTCTCCTACAAGGAGATCGCCGAGATCATGGGCACCCCGATCGGCACCGTGATGTCGCGGCTCAACCGTGGCCGCGGCCAACTGCGGACGCTGCTGGCCGATCACGCACGCGAATACGGGATCGGGAAGGGGGCGGAGTCCGATGCATGACGAGAACGGCGAGATCGACTGCCACGCGGCGATGCGTCACGTCGACGCCTTCCTGGATGGGGAGCTGACCGAGGCCGAGGCCGACGAGATCCGGCGCCACCTGGACGCGTGCGAGGACTGTCTGGACGTTGCCGACGCCGAGGCCGCGGTCAAGGCGCTCGTGAAGCGGTGCTGCGGCGGTCCGCCCGCGCCCGACGGTCTGCGCGCCCGCCTGGTGATGCGCTACAGCCACACCGAGGTGATCGTCCGTCGGCAGTGAGGTGGGGCGTCCCCGCGGACGCCTTCCCGCCCTGAGCACAGCGAAGCCCCCGTCTTCACGACGGGGGCTTTTCTTTCGGACGCCGGCGTCGCCGGCCTCGTCACGCCTGATGCGGCAGCGTCACGCGTTCGGGCGCTTGCCGTGGTTCGCCTTGTTCTTGCGCCGGGCGCGGCGCTTGCGGCCACCCTTACCCATGTCGTTCTCCTCGTGTGCGTACGTTCGTGGGCGCGCCCTCGGGGCGCGAAGTGCCATTTTGCCATGGACGCCGCCGGCGTCCCAAATCTCTGCGGACGCGGCGTCCGGCGTCCGACTGAGGGGGCGGGGGCGTCAGTAGGGTGGGCGCATGCTGTCCATGTTCGACGTCATCGTCCAGCACACCGCGCTCAACGCCGACGAGACCGACTGGCTCGGGCAGCTCGTGCGCCAGTGGGAGATCCTGGCAGATCTGTCGTTCTCCGACCTGATCCTGTGGGTCCCCGACGTGGACGACAACATCTTCTGGGCGGCCGCGCAGATCCGCCCGACGACCGGGCCGACCGCGCTCGAGGAGGACGTGGTGGGGGAGGACATCTCCTACGAGCCCGAGCACCTCGTCACCGAGGCCTACCTGTCCGGCCAGATCTGCCACATGTCCGCGAACGCCGCCAACGCGGGCATTCCCGTCGACGTCACGGCGATCCCCATCTCCCGCGCCGGGCGGGTCATCGGCGTCGTGGAGATCCACACGAACCGCATGGGCGTCCGGGCGCCGGGTGCGCTGGAGGACACCTACCTGGAGACCGCGCAGATCCTGCGCGGCATGGTGTGGCGCGGGGAGTTCCCGATGGTGCACAACGCGCTGCGGCAGTGGCAGAGCCCGCGCGTCGGCGACGGGTGCATCCGGGTGAACGCGCGCGGGATCATCACGTATGCCAGCCCCAACGCGATCAGCGCCCACCGGCGCATGGGCCTCATCGACGATCTGGAGGGCGAGAACATCGGCCAGGTGATGAAGTCGCTGGCGGGCCGCGTCCGGATGCCGATGGAGCGGGCGGCGACGTTCGGCGACAACGCGCCGTGGGAGATCGAGTTCGAGACCGAGCATGCGTCCGTGCTGATGCGGATGCAGCCCCTGCGCGACGACTCGGGCCCCTGCGGCGCGTTCCTGATGCTGCGCGACACGACGGACCTGCGTCAGCGCGACCGCCTGCTGATGACCAAGGACGCGACCATCCGCGAGATCCACCACCGCGTCAAGAACAACCTGCAGACCGTGTCGGCGCTGCTGCGGCTGCAGGCCCGGCGGACGCAGTCGGGGGACGCCGAGGGCGCCCTGAACGACGCCCAGAAGCGCGTGGGGGCCATCGCGGTGGTGCACGAGATCCTGTCGCAGGCGTTCGACACGACCGTCCACTTCGACGACGTCGCCGACCGGCTCCTGTCGATGGTCCGCGACGTCGCGACGTCGCAGGCGCTCGTGCGCTTCAAGCGGGAGGGCACCTTCGGCAACGTGCCGGCCGATGTGGCCACGAACCTGTCGCTCGTGCTCGCCGAGATCACGCAGAACGCCATCGAGCACGGGCTGCAGGACGGGCCCGGAACGCTGAGCGTCCGCCCTCATCAAGAGGACGGACGCTTGGTGGTCGAGGTCGTCAACGACGGTGAACCGTTACCGGAGGGGTTCGAGATCGGGAAGCAGACCAAGAGCCTGGGGCTCTCGATCGTCTCCACGCTCGTGGCCGATATGCGAGGGACGTTCGCGATGGAGTCGCTCCCCGGAGGGGCCGGCACCGTCGCTCGCGTCGAGATCCCGATCGGCTGAGGTCAGGAGCGGACCCGGGAGCGGGCGTTGCGGCGCTTCATCGCGCGCCGCTCGTCCTCACTCAGGCCGCCCCAAACTCCGTGATCCTGGCCTGCTTCGAGAGCCCATTGCAGGCACTCGGCGCGGACGTCGCAGCGCTCGCACACCTTCTTGGCTTCGGCGATCTGCATGATGGCAGGACCGGTGTTCCCCACGGGGAAGAACAGTTCCGGATCCTCCGTCAGGCAGGCCGCGCGATCACGCCAATCCATGCGGCAACCACTTCCTTAGAGAACTTGGAGTTCGAGTGAAACGACAGACGCGCCCCGGAGTGCGGGACGCGGCACCCGCACAAGATTGGCAAGTTCCGAGCACTAAAACAAGAGGTTGCACGGATTGCCATGCGGAGTCCCGCCGGTCGGACGTGGAGGCGGCCCAGGAGCCGCGCTGCGTCGCCCGCGGGCTCTAGTCTGCCCAGGGTGAACCGCCCCGACGCCCAGGAGACCCCGATGACCACCTCGTCCCCGCGACGCCCCCTTCCCCTGGTCGTCGCGGTGCTGGGCACGCTCGCCTCCGCGGGGTTTCTCGTGGTCGTCGCGGCTCTCACGCTGGCGTCCGGGGGAGCCGCGGCCGGAGGGGTGGCCGCGTTCCTGCTGGCCTGGGGCGCGGTGGTGGGCGTCGCGGCGGTGTTTCTGTGGCGGCTGCGGGGCTGGGCGCGGGGGCCCGTCGTGGCGGCCGCTCTGATCCACCTGGCGAGCATGGTGAGCTTCGCGACACACCAGCCCTGGGCCTGGGCGGGCGCGGCCGTGTGCGTGGCCGTCGTCGCCGGGGCGGTGGCGCCGGCGTCCACGAGGGCCCTGAAACTGACCGGACGCCCCGGCTGAGCCGGGGCGTCCGGGTGCGGTCGGCGTCCGGGTGGGCTATTCGAGGTCGTCGTCGGGGTCGTCGAGCCGGGCCAGCCACGTGGCGAACCGCTCGATGGGCACCTCGAAGTCGGGGTTGAGGTCGGTGAAGACGCGCAGTTGCTCGGCGACCCACGCGAGGGTCACCTCCTCGTCGCCCCTGCGCGCCTCCAACTCCTCGACGCCGCGATCGGTGAAGTACACCCGATCACTCCGGCTTCGCGAAGGCCTGCTCCATGAGCTCGGCCGCCTGCTCGGCGTGGACGTGCGCCAGACCCACCGACGGGGCGGACGCCGCGGGCCGCGCGACGACCTTCATGGCGAACTCGTGGCCGGGCATCGCTTCCGCCATCGCCGGTGGGAGAGCCGCCTGGAGGAACGGGTAGGCCCCCTGGTTGATCGGCTCGTCCTGCACCCAGCGGACGTCCGTGACGTGCCGCAGCGGCTCCAGGATGCCGGCGAGTTCCTTCGTCGGCAGCGGGTAGAGCCGCTCGAGGGTCACGATCGCGACCTCGTCCTCCAAGCCCCGCTTGGTGCGCTCGTTGTAGAGCTCCCAGCGGATCTTGCCGGTGCAGAGGATGACCTGCCGGACCTTGCTCGGGTCGGAGATGGTCGGGTCGGCCATCGCCGGCTGCCAGCTGCCGTTGGTGAAGTCCTCCACCTGGGAGACCGCCGCCTTGTGCCGGAGCATCCACTTGGGCGTCAGGATGACGACCGGACGGTGCCAGTTCACGTACGTGTGCGTCCGCAGCAGGTGGAAGTAGCTCGCCGGCGTCGACGGCTGGCACACGGCCAGCGCACCCTCGGAGCACAGCTGGAGCCACCGCTCGATGCGCGCCGAACTGTGGTCGGGGCCCTGCCCCTCGTAGCCGTGGGGCAGAAGCAGGACGACGCCCGACTTCTGCTGCCACTTGGCGAACCCCGAGCTGATGAACTCGTCGGCGATGGCCTGGGCGCCGTTCGCGAAGTCGCCGAACTGCGCCTCCCAGCACACCAGCGCCTGCGGGGACGCGACGGAGTAGCCGTACTCGAACCCCATCGACGCGTACTCGCTCAGCAGCGAGTCGTAGACGTAGAACTGGCCCTGGTCGTCCGACAGGTGCTTCAGCGGGACGTACTCGGCGTTCGTCTGCCGGTCGACGACCGCGGCGAAGCGCTGGGAGAACGTGCCGCGGCGCGTGTCCTGCCCGACGACGCGGACGTTGCGGCCCTCCATGAGCAGTGAGCCGAACGCCAAGGACTCGGCCGTGGCCCAGTCGATGTTGCCCTGCTCGATCGCCTTGGCCCGCCGCTCGAGCTGGGGGCGGACCTTCTTGTGGACGGAGAAGTCCTCCGGGAACGTCACCTGCGCCTTGGCGATCGCCAGCATCGTCTCGCGCGAGATCGACGTGCCCTGGTCCTTGCCCAGCTTGGCCGGGTAGAAGGGGGCGCGCATGTACGCGTCGTCGTCCTCCTCCTTCGAGTCGCGGACCTCCTTGAAGACACTCTCCAGGCGGGCGCGGAACTTCTCCACGACCTCGTCGGCGTCCTCGGGCGTGATGTCGCCGCGACCGACGAGCGACTCGGTGTAGAGCTTGCGGACGCTGCGCTTCTGCTCGATCAGGTCGTACATCAGCGGCTGGGTGAAGCTCGGGTCGTCGCCCTCGTTGTGGCCCCGGCGCCGGTAGGTGACCAGGTCGATCACGACGTCCTTGTGGAACTGCTGACGGTAGCGGAAGGCGAGTTGCGCGGTACGTGCGACAGCCTCGGGGTCGTCGCCGTTCACGTGGAAGACCGGCGCCGAGATCGACTTCGCCAGGTCGGTGCAGTACACCGAGCTGCGCGACTCGCTCGGCGCGGTCGTGAAGCCCACCTGGTTGTTGACGACCACGTGGATCGTGCCGCCCACCTTGAAGCCCCGCAGTTGGCTCATCTGCAGCACCTCGTAGTTGACGCCCTGCCCCGCGAACGAGGCGTCGCCGTGCAGCAGGATCGCCAGCACGGGGTAGTAGTCGTCGTCATCGGGCGGGCCGAGGTGATCCTGCTTGGCCCGGGCGATGCCCTCCAGCACGGGGGCGACGGCCTCGAGATGGCTCGGGTTCGCGGCGACCGACGTCTTGATGGACGCCCCCGACGTCGCCGTGAACTCGCCCTCGGCGCCCAGGTGGTACTTGACGTCGCCGGTGCCCATCGTGCCGTTGGGGTCGACCGTGCCCTCGAACTCGCGGAAGATCTGCCCGTAGCTCTTGCCGACGATGTTGGCCAGCACGTTCAGGCGTCCGCGGTGGGGCATGCCGATGCAGACCTCGTCGAGCTCGGCGTTCGCCGCCTCCTCGCAGATCTCGTCGAGCATGACGATCATCGACTCCGAGCCCTCGAGGCTGAACCGCTTCTGACCGATGAACTTGGTCTGCAGGAACGTCTCGAAGATCTCGGCCTCGTTGAGGCGGTCGAGGATGCGCAGGTGCTCCTCACGCGGCCAGCGGGTGGCCGGGTGCTCGAACTGCTCCTGCATCCAGCGGCGCTGTTCGTTGTCGGCGATGTGCATGTATTCGACGCCGACGCTGCCGCAGTACGACTGGCGCAACTGCGTCAGGATGTCGCGGAGCTTCATCGTCTCCTTTTCGTGGTCGCCGAAGCGGCCCACGGGGAACTCCCGATCGAGGTCCCACAGCGTCAGGCCGTGGCTTTCGATCTGCAGGTCCTTGTGCCAGCGCTGCCGGTACTCGAGCGGGTCGAGGTCGGCCAGCGCGTGCCCGAACGAGCGGTAGCTGTCGATGAGTTCGATGACCCGCGCGCCCTTACCCACCTCGAAGGCGCGATGCGCCGCGTCGTCTTCCATCCAGCGGATGGGCTGGTAGGGGACCCGGAGGGAGGAGAAGATCTCGTCGTAGAAGTCGTGCTGACCGATGAGCAGCTCGTGCATCACCTTCAGGAACTCGCCCGACGTCGCACCCTGGATCACGCGGTGGTCGTAGGTGGACGTCAGCGTCGTGATCTTCGAGACCGCGAGCTCGTTGCGTTTGGTGTCGCTCGCGCCCTGGAACTCGGGCGGGTAGTCGATCGAACCGACGCCCAGGATGACGCCCTGGCCGTTCATGAGGCGCGGCACCGAGTGGCTCGTGCCGATGCCGCCCGGGTTGGTGAGCGAGCACGTCGTGCCGGCGAAGTCGTCGACGGTGAGCGCGCCGTCGCGGGCCTTCTTCACCAGCGCCTCGTAGGCGCGCCAGAACTCGAGGAACGACATGTCCTCGGCCTGCTTGATGTTCGGCACGAGCAACTGCCGGACGTCGCCCTTCTTCAGGTCGATGGCCAGGCCCAGGTTGATCGAGCTCGGCGTGACGAGGTTCGGCTTGCCGTCGACCACCTCGTAGGAGTGCTGCATGTCGGGCACGAGGACGAGCGCCCGGACCATCGCGTACCCGATGATGTGCGTGAACGAGATCTTGCCGCCCGTCGTGCGCCGCAGGTGGTCGTTGATGATCTGCCGCTGGTCGATCACCAGCTTCATCGGGATGTTGCGCACCGTCGTCGCCGTCGGCATCGTGAGCGACGCGTCCATGTTCTTCGCGGTGCGCATCGGCGCGCCGCGCATGACGGTCTTGGTCGGGCCCTCCTTGGCCTCGCGCTTCGCGGCCGTGGCGGGCCGGTTGGCCGACAGCCCGCCGGCGGACCCGGGGTCGCTCGGGCCCTTGGTTCCGTTCGACTTCTTGGGACGCTGGCTGGGCGTCTGCTTCGCCTGCGCGGGCGCGGGCTTCGAGGACGCCGGCGTCTCCTGCTGGACCGCGGGCTGGGGTGCGGGAGCGGGCTTGTCGGCCGGAACCGGCTTCGGGGCGGACGCCTCGGGCGCCGGCTTCTTCGGCGCGGGTGCGGGCTGAGGCTTCGTCGCCTCGGACGCCGGCTTCTCGGCCTGAGGCTGCGCCGGCTTCTTGGGCTCGGCCTGCGGCTGTTTCGTGGGCGCGGCGTCCGCGGCCGCGTCGTCGCCACCCGGACGGTTGCCGGGGGTCTTGAAGAACTCGGCCCACACGGCGTCCACTGACCCGGGGTCTTCTTGGTACTGCTCGTACATCTCCTCGATGAGCCAATCGTTGGCTCCGAAGTCTGTGGAGATGTCCTGGTTGTCTGGCGCCGTCGCCACAATCGCCTTCTTCCCTCACGTCTCGGGCATGCCGGTCTGGGCCGCCCGTTCCATGCTAACGAAGTCGACGCGCCAAGAGAACGCGGGCGCTCGGGATATCTCGATATCGGGACAAATCCGACCACCGGTCTGCTTGATTCGTGCCCTGGGCCCGCGGCCTCGCGGACGGTCCAGCCAAGGCGCCCCCAGTAGGATTCGAACCTACGCTCCCGCCTCCGGAGGGCGGTGCTCTATCCCCTGAGCTATGGGGGCCTGTCTCGCGCGGCCGGCTGGCGCCTGCCCCGCGAAGCGACGTTCAGCATAGCAGCCCGACGGCGGTCATCGCGCACGGCGTCCGTCCTGGGCGGGGTCCAGCGGCTGGGCCCGGGCCTGCGCTGAAACAGCACTCTGGCAGAGTTTGAACCCATGACCCACATGCACGTCGCCGGATCGATCCATGCCGATGCCACCTCCGCAGCCCCCGTGTGGCTGCGGAAGCCCGACGACGCCAACCGGCTCGCCGACGGCCTGTGGAGTTCGACGGCGACGCGCGCCGACGACGGCTGCTTGCGCATCGGGGGGTTGACGGCCGACGAGCTGGTGCGGCAGTGCGGGTCGCCGGTCTACGTCATGGACGAGGTCGACTTCCGGGACCGCGCGCGCACCTGGCGCGACGCCTTCGAGGCGTGGAGCGTCTACTACGCGGGCAAGTCGTTCCTGTGCGCCGACGTCGCCCGCTGGATCGACTCCGAGGGCCTGTGCCTGGACGTGAGCAGCCACGGCGAACTCGTCGTCGCCCTGCGCGCCGGGTTCGACCCGGCCCGCATCGCGCTCCACGGCAACAACAAGTCCGACGAGGTGTTGCGGCTCGCGCTCACCCGGGGCGTGGGCCGCATCGTGGTCGACTCGGCCGACGAGATCGGACGCCTCGAGCGCCTGACGACCGAGTTGGGCGTCCGGGCGCAGGTGCTGATCCGGGTGACGACGGGCGTCGAGGCGCACACGCACGAGTACATCGCCACGGCGCATGAGGATCAGAAGTTCGGCTTCTCGATCTCGGGCGGTCAGGCGCTCGTCGCGATGGTCCGCTGCTACGGCAGCCCGACGATCGACCTGCGCGGCATCCACAGCCACATCGGCAGCCAGATCTTCGACACGAACGGCTTCGAGGTCGCGGCCCGCCGGACGCTGCGGCTGATGAGCCAGTTCAAGGAGGCCACCCGCGTCACGCTGCCCGAGCTCGACCTGGGCGGCGGCTTCGGGATCGCGTACACCACGGACGACACGCCGGCTCCCGTGGACGAGCTCGCCCGCGACCTGGAGGGGATCGTCGACCACGAGTGCCGCGCCTTCGGCCTCGAGCGACCCCACCTCTCGGTGGAGCCCGGCCGCACGATCAGCGGGCCGTCGGGCACGGCTCTCTACACCGTCGGGACGACGAAGTACGTCGAGGTGGGCGGCGGCCAGACCCGCCGGTACATCAGTGTCGACGGCGGCATGAGCGACAACATTCGTCCCGCGCTGTACGCCGCCGAGTACTCCGCCGTGCTCGCCAACCGGGCCAGCGACGCCCCCGTCGAGCTGTCCCGCGTGGTCGGGCTGCACTGCGAGGGCGGCGACATCCTCGTGCGCAACGTGTTCCTGCCGGGCGACGTCGCCCCGGGAGACCTGCTGGCGGTGCCGGCGTCCGGCGCGTACAGCCGGTCGATGGCGAGCAACTACAACTACACGCCCCGCCCGGCCGTCGTGTCGGTGCGGGGCGGTAAGGTGTCGACGCTGATCCGGCGTGAGACGCTGGACGACTTGCTGGCCCTCGACGGGGGCCTTTCGGGCGAGTAGGAGAGCCGTGATGAACAAGGGCACTGGGCCGCTGCGGGTGGCCCTGCTGGGGTGCGGGGTGGTCGGGTCGCAGGTGGCCCGCCTCCTGCTGAACGAGGCCGATGAGCTCCAGGCGCGGATCGGGCGCCCGTTCGAGCTGGTCGGCATCGGCGTCCGGACTGCCGGGCCGCGGCCCGGCGTCCCCGAGGAGCTCCTGACGACCGACCCATCCGCGCTGCTGGACGAGCCGGGCCTGGACCTCGTCATCGAGGTGATGGGCGGTATCGAGCCGGCGCGAACGCTCATGCTCAAGGCGTTCTCGGTGGGGGCGTCCGTCGTGACGGCGAACAAGGCCCTGCTGGCCACCCACGGGGCCGAGGTCTTCGCCGCCGCCGCGGACGCCGGGGTCGATCTGTACTACGAGGCGTCCGTCGCCGGGGCGATCCCGATCATCCGGCCGCTCGCCGAGTCGCTGATCGGCGACCGGGTCATCGCCGTGAAGGGCATCGTGAACGGCACGACGAACTACATCCTCGACCAGATGCACTCCACCGGCGCGACGTTCCCCGAGGCCCTCGCCGAGGCGCAGCAACTGGGCTACGCCGAGGCCGACCCGACGGCCGACGTCGAGGGGCAGGACGCCGCGGCCAAGGCCGCACTGCTGGCCAGCCTCGCCTTTCACACGGGCGTGACGCTGAACGATGTCTCGTGCGAGGGCATCACCGCGGTGACGCCGGAAGACATCGAGGCCGCGAACGACATGGGCTGCGTCATCAAGCTGCTCGCCGACTGCCAGTTGGCCGGCGAGGATTCGATCGCCGTGGCGGTGCACCCCACGATGGTGCCGCTCGACCACCCGCTCGCCGGGATCCGGGGCGCGTACAACGCCGTGTTCGTCGAGTCCGAAAACGCCGGGCGGCTCATGTTCATGGGCCCCGGCGCGGGCGGGACGCCGACGGCGTCCGCCATCATGGGCGACGTCGTGACCGCGGCCCGCAACCGGGTGCGCGGCGTGGCCGGGCCGCGGGCGTCCCTGCACAGCAATCGCTCGATCGCCAGCGCGAGCATGTCGTCGTCCCGGTACTACGTGTCGATGGTGGTGCGGGACGCTCCGGGCGTGCTGGCCCGCGTCGCCGACTGCTTCGCGCGCGGTGGCGTCTCGCTGCAGTCGGTGCGGCAGGCCCCGCACTCGACCGAGGGCGGGGGAGCGCGGCTGATGGTCACCACGCACGTGGCGACCGACGAGGCCGTCCGATCGACCGTGTCGGAACTGGAAACCTTCGCGGACGTGCGCCAGGGTATCCGCGTGTTGCGCGTGGAAGGAATGTGACCGATGGACCTCGCCTGCCTCGACCTCGAAGGGGTGCTCGTCCCCGAGATCTGGATCAACGTGGCCGAGCGGACGGGGGTCGATGAGCTGCGGCTCACGACGAGGGACATCGCCGACTACGACGAGCTCATGGGGCACCGCCTCCGCGTGCTGGACGCCCACGGCATCCGGCTCTCGCAGATTCAGGAGGTCATCGCCGGCCTGGGTCCGGTCCCGGGGGCGGCCGACTTCCTGGACTGGCTGCGCGAGCGCTATCAGGTGGTCATCCTCTCCGACACCTTCTACCAGTTCGGCATGCCCCTGATGGCTCAGCTCGGCTACCCGACGCTGCTGTGCCACAACCTCGAGGTCGCCGACGACCGCATCGTGGGCTACCGGCTCCGCCAGCCCAACGCGAAGACCGAGGCGGTGCGCGCGTTCCAGTCGTTGAACCTGCGGGTGGTCGCCACCGGCGACTCCTATAACGACACGGGCATGCTGACGCAGGCGGAGGCGGGCATCCTGTTCCGGCCGCCGGCCAACGTCGTCGCCGAGTTCGGCCAGTTCCCCGTCGCCACCGACTTCGACCAACTGCGCGCGGAGTTCACCCGGGCCGGGCGGTCGTGAACCGAGAGTTCGCCGCCCGGATGCGGCGGTGGCTGATCTGGATCATCCCGCCCTACGTGGCGGCCCTCTGGGCCGGTGCGACGACGATCGCCGGGGGCAACTTCGAGCCGTGGGCGCCGGCGATGATCGACCTCGACGTCTACCGCCGGGCCGCCGAGGATCTGCTGGCCGGCCGCGACTTCTACGCCACCCCGTACGGCAAGCTGCCGTGGATCTACCCGCCGTTCGCCGCGTTCCTCGCCGTGCCGTGGGGGGTCGTCCCGCTCGCGGTCGCGCAGTTCGCGTGGCTCTTCCTGAACGTCACGGTCCTGATGGGCATCCTGTACCGACTGGGCTTCGGCGGGTGGCGCCTGTCGCTGCTCACCACCGCGGCCGTCTGGCTCGTCGAGCCCGTCCGCGAGACGCTCGGGTTCGGCCAGCTCGGCATCATCCTCGTGGGGGCGGCCGTGCTCGATTCGGCCCCCGGACGCCGGCTGCTCGGCCGGCGCATCCTGCCGGAGGGCTGGCTGGTCGGCCTGGCCACCGCCGTCAAGCTGACGCCGGCGACGGTCGCCGCGTACAACTTCTTCTCCGGACGCCGCAAGCCCGGCCTGATGGCGTTCGCCTGGTTCTGCGGCGCGACGGCCCTGACCTGGCTGTTGCTGCCCGGGGCGAGCCGCACGTACTGGCTCGGGCTCGTCGGGGGCAACAGCGGCATCAACAGCGGCATCGAGTTCAAGACCAACCAGTCGGTCATGGGCGTGTGGGCACGGTTGTTCGGCGAGTTGAGCCGCGGCGGCCTGGTCATCAGCGCGATCGTGGCGCTGGTCGGCATCGCCGCGGCGGTCGCGATGCACAAGGCGGGGGAGGCGACGCTCGCGATCTGCCTTGCGGGGTTCACCTCGCTGCTCGCCTCGCCGATCTCGTGGTCTCACCACTACGTGTGGGTCGTCCCGCTCGCCGCGGTGTTGCTGCGGCGTCCGCACCTCCCGCAGCCGCTGCGCCTGCTCGGGTTGTTCTACTGCATCTGGACCGCGTACGCGCCGTTCAAGCAGCTACCGGGCGGCGAGGGCGTCGAGCGGACCTACCCGCCGCTGCACCAGGTCGTCGACAACATCGGGGTCGTCGCGGGCGTCGCGCTGCTCGTCATGGGGCTGCTCTACGGGCTGCGCGGCGCGCGGGCGGCGCGCTCGACCGATGCCCCCGACGTGGTGCTAGACTCGCGGTAGCGCAATCGCCGCCTGCCCCGATGATCCCCCCTAGGGGCTGCGATCCTTGTGATCCGCACATTTATTTTCCCAGTCTGAGCTCGTCTCTGCGAGCGGGCTGCCCGGTACCGACGCGCGGCGACGCCTGCCGGCAGTCACTCCGAAAGGAACTCCGTGACCGACACGATGGAATCCGCTCCCGCCAAGCGCGGTGGGTCCGGACTCGAGTCCATGCTGCTGCCCGAGCTGAAGAAGCTGGCGAGCTCCATGGGCCTGAAGGGGACCGGCGCGATGCGCAAGTCCGACCTGGTGGCCGCCATCCGCACAGCGCAGTCCGGCGGCCCCGACCGCTCCCGCTCATCCCGAGACGGCGACGGCGCCCGTCCCGAGCAGGGCGCGGGACGCGGCGGCGAGGGCCGGGAGGCGTCCGAAGCCCCGGCGAAGCAGGCCGACCAGGCGCCGTTGCCGGCCGAGCGGCCGGCGTCCGATCAGGGCGGCTCCGACCAGCAGAGCTCGCGCGAGCAGGGCGCCGAGGGTGCGCAGGCGTCCGCGGGCGGCGACGACGTCGCGGCGCGGCTCGAGCAGCTCGCCCAGGAGGGCGGGCGCCGCCGGCGCGACCGCTCCGACCGCCAGCGCTCCGAGGGAGACGACGGCGACGAGGGCCAGCAGCAGCGAGGCAACCACGAGGCCAAGCAGCAAAACGGCGGCCAGAACAACCAGAGCACCAACCAGCACAACTCCCGCCGGGACGACGACGACTACTCCGGCGGCCGCCGGAACCGTCGCCGGCGCAACCGGGACCGGCAGAACCGCCGCAACCGCGGCGGGGGCGGCGGTAACCTGGAGCGGCTGGAGGCCGAGCCGGTCGTCACCGACGACGACGTGCTGGTCCAGGTCTCCGGCATCCTCGACGTGCTCGACAACTACGCGTTCGTCCGGACGACGGGGTACCTGCCCGGCTCGAACGACGCGTACGTCTCGCTGTCGATGGTGAAGAAGTTCGGCCTGCGCAAGGGCGACGTCGTCACCGGCGCGATCCGCCAGCCGCGGGAGGGGGAGCGCAAGGAGAAGTTCAACGCGCTCGTCCGGATCGAGAGCATCAACGGCGACGACCCCGAGAACGCCAAGGGCCGCGCCGAGTTCAACAAGCTCACGCCGCTGTACCCGCAGGAGCGGCTGCGGCTGGAGACCACCCAGACCAACATGACGGGCCGCATCGTCGACATCGTCGCCCCGATCGGCAAGGGCCAGCGCGGCCTGATCGTCAGCCCGCCGAAGGCCGGCAAGACGATGGTGATGCAGTCGATCGCGAACTCGATCACGGCGAACAACCCCGAGGTGCACCTCATGGTCGTCCTGGTCGACGAGCGCCCCGAGGAGGTCACCGACTTCCAGCGCAGCGTGAAGGGCGAGGTCATCGCGTCCACGTTCGACCGTCCCGCCGACGACCACACGACGATCGCCGAGTTGGCGATCGAGCGGGCGAAGCGCCTGGTCGAGCTCGGCCACGACGTGGTCGTGCTGCTCGACGGCATCACGCGTCTGAGCCGGGCTTACAACCTGGCCGCGCCGGCGTCCGGACGCATTCTGTCCGGCGGTGTCGACTCCGCCGCGCTCTACCCGCCGAAGCGTTTCTTCGGCGCGGCGCGCAACATCGAGGGCGGCGGGTCGCTCACGATCCTCGCGACGGCGCTGGTCGAGACCGGCTCGAAGATGGACGAGGTGATCTTCGAGGAGTTCAAGGGCACCGGCAACATGGAGCTGCGCCTGCGCCGCGAGCTCGCCGACAAGCGCATCTTCCCGGCGATCGACCCGGTCGCGTCCGGCACGCGTCGCGAGGAGCAACTGATGACGCGCGAGGAGCTCTCCATCATCTGGAAGCTGCGCCGCGTCCTGTCGGGCCTCGACGACCAGCAGGCGCTGGAGATGCTGATCAACCGGCTGAAGAAGACGTCCACGAACCTCGAGTTCCTGCACGTCATCTCCCGGACGACGCCGAACAACGACTGATCAGGGCCGCACGCGGCGCGGCCGGGCGGCGGGAATAGCCCCGGGCCCCGTCGCGTTTTGGCCAAACGTGGGGGCCTACGGCAAACTAGGTCCTCGGTGCCGGTTCACGCCGCGGCCCACCAGCGGGCCCAGCAGCGACTGAGGCGACCCGGCGCCTGACTCACGAGGAGAAAACACCATGAAGCAGGGCATCCACCCCGACTACCACGAGACCACCGTCGTGTGTTCCTGTGGCAACACGTTCACCACGCGCAGCACGGCGAAGGGCGGCCAGATCCGCGCCGAGGTCTGCTCCGCGTGCCACCCGTTCTACACGGGCAAGCAGAAGATTCTCGATACGGGCGGCCGCGTCGCGCGCTTCCAGAAGCGGTACGCGAACCGGAAGGCCAAGTAAGCAGCACCGTGCGCCGGGCACCAGGGGCGTCCCTGGGCCCGGCGCTTTCTGCGTCCCGTGGGCGGCGCCCGCGGGTCGCGCCGCCATCGTCCTGGGGAGCCCATGTTCGAGTCCGCTGATCAGTTGCGCACCGAGTTCGCCGAGCTCGAGCGGCAGCTCGCCGACCCCGCGACGCACGCCGACGTCGGCCGCGCGCGCCGCATCGGGCGCCGGTACGCCGAGCTCACGCCCATCGTCAAGGCGCTGGCCGAGCACGATGCCCTGACCGACGATCTGGACGCCGCCCGCGAGTTGGCCGCGGAGGACCCGGCGTTCGCGGCCGAGGCGTCCGCGCTGGAGGAGAGGCTGGCCGTGGTGACCGAGCGCCTGACCGCGCTGCTCGCCCCCCGCGACCCGAACGACTCCCACGACGCCCTGCTGGAGATCAAGTCGGGCGAGGGCGGCGAGGAGTCGGCGCTTTTCGCGGGTGACCTCGCCCGCATGTATACGCGCTACGCCGAGTCGCGCGGGTGGAAGACCGAGGTGCTGGACGCCCAGGAGACGGACTTGGGCGGGGTGAAATCCCTGACCATGGCCGTGAAGGCGTCCGGGAACGCGGAGCCGGAGAACATGCCGTACGGCGTCTTGAAGTTCGAGGGCGGCGTCCATCGCGTGCAGCGCGTGCCGGTCACCGAGACGCAGGGACGCATCCACACGTCCGCGGCGGGCGTCCTGGTGATGCCCGATGTCGATGACGACAGCGAGATCGAGATCAACGACGACGACCTGCGCATCGACGTGTACCGCAGCTCGGGCAAGGGCGGTCAGGGCGTGAACACGACCGACTCCGCGGTCCGGATCACGCATCTGCCGACCGGCACCGTCGTGACGTGCCAGAACGAGCGCAGCCAGTTGCAGAACAAGGAGCAGGCCATGCGCATCCTGCGCGCGCGGCTCACCGCGCTGGCCGCCGAGACCGCGGACGCCGAGGCGGCGGCCGCGCGGAAGTCGCAGGTGCGCACCGTGGACCGCTCGGAGCGGATCCGCACGTACAACTTCCCGGAGAACCGGATCGCCGACCACCGCATCGGGTACAAGGCGCACAACCTCGACCAGGTGCTCGGTGGGGAGTTGCAGCCGGTCATCGACGCCCTGCAGGCCGCCGACCTGGCCGAGCGGCTCGGCGAGTTCGGCGAGCGCTGACGTGACGGGCGCGGCGTCCCTGGTGGCCTGGGGGCGCGCCGAGGTCGGGCAGGCCGAGGCGCGCACGCTGCTCGCGCACGCGCTGGGCACCGACCTGAAGGGGCTGCTGCTGGCCGGCGACGTGCCCGCGGAGGCGGAGGAGCGCTTCCGGGCGCTCGTCGCGCGGCGCGCGGGCGGCGTCCCGGTGCAGCATCTGACGGGGGAGGCGTGGTTCCGGACCGTCCGGCTCGAGGTCGGACCCGGCGTGTTCATCCCTCGGCCCGAGACCGAGGTGATGACCGGCGTCGCGCTGGAGCGCCTGCGCGCGGTCGCGGCGTCCGGACGTCGGCCGCGCGTCGTCGAACTGTGCGCCGGCTCGGGCGCGATCTCGCTCGCCCTCGCGACCGAGGGCCCGGACGCCGACGCGTACGCCGTCGAGCTGTCGCCCGAGGCGTCCGGGTATCTGCGGCGCAACCTGGCGGGGACGGGGGTCGAGGTCGTCCAGGGCGACATGGCCGACGCGTTCGCCGAGCTGGACGGCACCGTCGACGTCGTGGTCGCCAACCCGCCCTATGTTCCCCTGGACGCCTACGCCTCGCTGCCGGTGGACGTCCGCGAGCACGACCCCGCGCTCGCGCTGTTTTCGGGCGCGGACGGCCTCGACGCGCTGCGCGTCGTCGCCGCGGTCGCCGGACGCCTGCTGCGTCCGGGCGGCTGGGCGTACGCCGAACACGCCGACGCGCAGGGAGAATCGGCGCCCGAGGTCTTCGTCCGGACGGGCCTCTTCGACCGCGTCGGCGACCAACACGACCTCAACGGGCGCCCGCGCTTCGTGGCGGCCCGCCGAACTCCTGGCAGGATGGGGACATGACCGCGCCCAAGACCTACGACGTCGCCTCCGACAGCGAGGCCGCCCTGGCGGCCGCGTGCGCGGCGGTGGCGGTCGGTGAGGTCATCGTCCTGCCGACCGACACGGTCTACGGCGTGGGGGCGGATGCTTTCAACGCGGACGCCGTCGCGGCCCTCCTCGCCGCCAAGCGCCGCGGGCGCGACATGCCGCCGCCGGTGCTCGTGGCCGAGACCGCGATGGTCCGGGCGCTCGCGTCCGGGGTGGACGAGGCGGTGCTCGCCCTGGGGGAGGCCTTCTGGCCGGGTCCGCTGACGCTGATTCTCGCCGCGCCCCCGAGCCTGCACGTGGACCTCGGCGACCGGGGCGACACGATCGCGGTGCGCGTCCCCGACCACGACTTCACGCGCGAGCTGTTGCGCCGCACCGGCCCGCTGGCCGTCAGCTCGGCGAACGTCAGCGGCCAGGAGGCCGCGCTGACGGCGTCCGATGCCGCGGAGCAATTGGACGATGCGGTCTCGGTCTACCTGGACGCCGGGCCGACCTCGGGCCCCGTTCCGTCGACGATCGTCGACCTGTCGGGGCCTACGCCGCGCCTGTTGCGCGCGGGGCGCCTCAGCGTCGCCGAGATCAACGCGGTCGTCCCCGGCCTGCTGCCCGACGAGCCGGACGCCTCCGCCTGACATGCGCGAGTACATGCTGGTGCTCCTGGTCGCCGTCTCGGTGACGTACGTCGTGGCCAGCATCGCGCGCCGCTTCGCGTACCGCTACAACGCGGTGGCCCTCGTCCGCGACCGCGACGTCCACACGAAGCCCGTGCCGTACTTCGGCGGCATCGCGCTGCTGGCCGGCACGGCGGCCGCGTTCCTCGTCGGGGGCAGCCTGCCGTGGCTCGGCAGCTTCCCGATCGTGGGCCACGACACCCGCGTGGTGTTCGCGGCCTGCGCGCTCATCAGCGCCGTGGGGCTCATGGACGACCTCATCGAGCTGAACGCGCTCGCGAAGATCTCCGGGCAGGTCGTGGCGGCCGGCATCGTCGTCGCGAACGGCGTCAAGTTCTACTGGATCCCGTTGCCCGACCGTGTAGTCACGCTCGACAGCGCGGCGTCCATCGTGCTGGCCGTGTTCGTGATCCTCGTCTGCGTGAACGCGATCAACCTCATGGACGGCCTCGACGGCCTCGCCGCGGGCGTCGTCGCGATCGGCGCTAGCGCGTTCTTCGGCTACGCGTACGTGCTGAGCTACGAACAGGACCTTGTCCGGGCCACCACGGCGTCCCTCATCACGGTGACGACCGCGGGCATCTGCCTGGGGTTCCTGCCCCACAACATCCACAAGGCACGCATGTTCATGGGGGACTCGGGCTCGATGCTGCTCGGGTTCCTGCTGGCCTGCTCCGCGATCAGCCTGACGGGGCAGTTCGACCCCTCGCGGCTGCGGCCGGAGGGGGGAGCGCTCGTCAGCGCGTACCTGCCGCTGCTGCTGCCCATCGCGGTCATGGCCCTGCCCTTCGCCGACCTGGTCATGGCCTACGTCCGGCGGACGTTGGCGGGCAAGCTGTGGTACCAGGCCGACAAGCAGCATCTTCACCACCGCATGCTCGCGCTCGGGCATCCGCACCGCGTGGCCGTCGCCCTGCTGTGGCTCTGGTCGGCGGTCGTCGCCTACGGGATGGTGCTCATCGGGATCGTCGGCCACTGGTGGGCCTACGCGCTCGTCGCGATCGGCATCGTCGTCGCCGCCTTCCTGACCTGGGGACCGCTGTTGCGCCGGCGCTGGGCCCGCCCGGACGCCGTCGGTGCGGTCCGCGCGTCGGGCGCCAGGCCCGGCGTTGCGCATTCGCCGGGCAGGGGCCACCGGTGACCGCCCGGACCGCACGGCGGCGTCCGAGCGAGGCCGCGGGATACGTGCGCCGGCTGCTGGCCGGCGCGGCCGTCGGCGGCCACCTGGCCGCCGGTGTCGCCATCCTGGGCGCCTGGGTGTGGGGCGGACGCCTTGCCGCCCTGTCCGCCGCGCTCGGCGCCGTGCTCGCGCTCGCGTTCAGCATCATCGGACACGCGATCCAGATCGCGTTCGCGGACGCCTCCCCCGAGCGTCTGATGGTCGCCGCGCTGGCGTCCTATGCCGTCCGGGTCTCCCTGCTGGGCGGGGCCCTCGCGCTCGTCCTGGGGAGCCCCGAGCGCTTCGCCTGGCTGCAGCGTGCGCCCCTGGGGGCAGGCGCGATCCTGGTCGTCCTGGGGTGGCTGGCCGCGGAGATCTGGGTGTTCGCCCACCTGCGTGTTTCAGTCTTCGATACGCCCGTCGAGGACGGGGAGTGTGCATGTGACCAGCCCCACGAACCCTGATAGAGTCCCAAACGCTATGGACGAGCAGGGCGGCGTGGACCAGGGCTTGCGCATCATCAGTTACCTCATCTCCGGCCTTCTTTTCTATGGCGGTCTTGGTTGGCTCGCCGATCGCGCGCTGAACACGACGTTCTGGCTCCCTGTCGGGTTGATCCTGGGTACGGTGGCTGGCATCTACATCGTCATCAAGCGTTACGGTCGGGCATGATCGCACCAGCAGGAGGGCACATGGGTGGGCTCGCAAGCCGTCTGATCCCGTTAGAAGGGGAAGGCGACCACTCCGGGTGGCCGCCCAGCGCTGAGAGCTTCAACTCCCGCCCGCTCTTTCCCGACCTGGGGCCCCAGTTTTCGTGGCTCAACAACCACCTGACCCAGGCGGTCATCGCGGCGATCATCGTCATCGCCTTCTGGTTGTGGATGGCGCGGCGCCAGACCGTCGTCCCGAGCCGCAAGCAGTTTCTCGGCGAGCAGTTCTACAACCTGATTCGCAATACGATCGCGCGGGACGCCCTCGGTCACGACTACCGGCGCTTCCTGCCGTATCTGATCGCGCTCTTCACCTTCATCTGGATCAACAACCTGTTCGGGCAGTTCTTCCTGTTCATGTTCCCGACCTTCAGCAAGATCGGTTACGCCTACGGGCTCGCCCTGCTCACCTGGCTGCTGTACAACGGCGCCGGCATCGCCAAGTGGGGGTTCGGCACGTACATGCGCAAGATGACGCTGCCCGAAGGGGTCCCGAAAGCCCTCTGGGCGCTCATCATTCCGCTGGAGTTCTTGTCGAACTTCATCGTCCGGCCGTTCACGCTCGCCCTGCGACTCTTCGCGAACATGTTCGCCGGGCACCTGGTCGTGATGGTGTTCGTGATCGGCTCCACGATGCTGCTCGCGATGACCGAACCCGCCAACGGGTTCCCGGTGGCCCTGCTCAAGACGGCGGGCGGCATCGGCATCGTGTTCAGTTTCGCGATCTTCGCCCTGGAGTTGCTGGTCGGCGCGATCCAGGCCTATATCTTCACCGTCCTGACCGCCCAATATGTGGCGTCCTCCATCGCCGAATCGCACTGATCCCGCAACAACGACGCAGTCACGCAGTAACCAAGATCCGAAAGGAAACTCCATGCTTCACCTTCTTGAGCTGAACGGCTCCCTCAACATGCTCGGCTACGGCCTCGCGACCCTGGGCCCGGCCCTCGGTGTGGCGTGGATCTTCGCCTCGGTGATCAACGGGACCGCTCGTCAGCCTGAGGCCCGTGGCGCGATGCTCAGCACCGCGTGGATCGGCTTCGCCGTGGTCGAGGCGCTCGCCATCATCGGCATCGCCCTCGCCTTCGTGCTTCAGTGAGGTAAGACGTCATGTTGCCGCTTGAAGGGTTCGGACCGCTCCTGCCGGAGCACCTGTCCGAGATCATCGCGGGCATCGTCCTTTTCCTGATCTGCTGGCTGGTGATCCAGAAGAAGGTCGTGCCCGCGTTCGAGGCCACGTACGAAGAGCGCGCCGCCGCGATCCAGGGCGGCATGGAGAAGGCCGAGAAGGCGCAGGCCGAGGCCGCGGCCGCTCTGGAGGAGTACAAAGAGCAGCTCGCGACCGCCCGTGAGGAGGCCGCGCGCATCCGCGAGGAGGCGAAGGCCCAGGGGGCGACGATCGTGGCCGAGATGCGTCAACAGGCTCAGGACGAGTCCGCTCGCCTGCTGAACAACGCCAAGGCGCAGATCGAGGCCGAGCGTGCCCAGGCGATCAGCCAGTTGCGCACCGAGGTTGGTGGCCTGGCCACGACGCTGGCGGGGCGCATCGTCGGAGAATCGCTGGATGACGACGAGCGCGCTCGCCGCACGGTCGATCGCTTCATCGAGTCGCTCGAGCGGGAACCGGTGGAGCGGGCATGAGCGCGAACGCCGAGGCGCGACAGGGGTCGTTGGATCAGGTGCTGAACGGGCTCGACCCGTCGTACGACCTGGCCGGCGAACTGTTCGACATCGTCGACACGCTGGGCCGGACGCCCAGCCTCCGTCGGGCGCTGAGCGATCAGTCCGCACCGGACCAGGCGCGTCAGGGCCTGGTCACGAGCCTGTTCCAGGGCAAGGTCTCCGACGGCGCCCTGAAGATCCTCGCCGAGGCGACCAACCTTCGCTGGAACACCAGCGGGGCCTTCGTGAACGCGCTGGAGCGGCAGGGCGTCCGGGCGGCGCTCGCGACCGCGCAGGCGGAGGGGCAGCTGGACGAGACGGAGGACCAGCTGTTCCGGGTCGGCCGCATCGTCGACGGCAACCCCGACCTGCGGGCCGCGTTGTCCGACCGGAGCACGCCGGCGTCCGCGCGTCAGGGTCTGCTGGCCGACGTGCTGGGTGACAAGGTCATCAAGCCGGTGGCGGGCCTCGCCCGCCGGGCCGTGCTCGCGCGGGACCGGACCTTCGATCTGACGATGAACGGCTACCTCAAGGCCGCGGCAGACATGCGGGGCCGCGCGGTGGCCACCGTCGAGGTCGCACGCCCGCTGGCGGACGATCAGGCCGAGCGCCTGCGCGCCGCGCTGGTGAAGCAGGCGGGGCGCGACGTCACGCTGCGCGTGGTCGTCAACCCCGAGGTGCTGGGCGGGGTGAGGGTGTCCCTGGGTGACGAGGTCATCGAAGGCACCGTCGCCGGGCGTCTGAATGACGCGCGGCGCAAATTGAGCTGAATCACAACGATTGCTAAGGACGCAACCAATGGCGGAACTCACGATTCGTCCCGAGGAGATCCGGGACGCTCTTGACCGGTTTGTGCAGAACTACACCCCCGAGACCGCGAGCCGCGACGAGGTGGGCACGGTCGCGACGTCCGGCGACGGCATCGCCCGAGTCGAGGGCCTGCCCTCCGCCATGGCGAACGAGCTGCTGGAGTTCGAGAACGGTACCCTCGGCATCGCACTGAACCTCGACGTCCGGGAGATCGGCGTCGTCGTGCTGGGCGACTCCGAGGGCATCGACGAGGGGTCGACGGTGCGTCGCACCGGCGAGGTACTCTCCGTCCCCGTCGGCGACGGCTACCTGGGCCGCACGGTGGACGCGATGGGCAACCCGATCGACGGCCTGGGCGAGATCGCCGACGTTCCCGAGCGCCGCGTTCTGGAACTGCAGGCCGCCGGCGTCATGGACCGCCAGGAGGTGCGCGAGCCGCTGCAGTCGGGCATCAAGGCGATCGACGCGATGATCCCGATCGGACGCGGCCAGCGCCAGCTCATCATCGGCGACCGCAAGACCGGCAAGACCGCCATCGCGGTCGACACGATCATCAACCAGAAGTCGAACTGGGATTCCGGCGACCCGACCAAGCAGGTCCGCTGCATCTACGTGGCGGTCGGCCAGAAGGGGTCGACGATCGCCGCGCTGCGCTCGACGCTGGAGGAAGCGGGCGCGATGGACTACACGACCATCGTGCACGCGCCTGCGTCCGACCCGGCCGGCTTCAAGTACATCGCCCCCTACTCCGGCTCGGCCATCGGCCAGCACTGGATGTACCAGGGCAAGCACGTGCTCATCGTGTTCGACGACCTGACCAAGCAGGCCGAGGCGTACCGCGCGATGTCGCTGCTGCTCCGCCGGCCGCCGGGCCGCGAGGCGTACCCCGGCGACGTGTTCTACCTGCACTCCCGCCTGCTGGAGCGCTGCGCGAAGCTCTCCGACGAGTTGGGGGGCGGCTCGATGACCGGCCTGCCGATCATCGAGACCAAGGCGAACGACGTGTCGGCCTACATCCCGACGAACGTGATCTCCATCACCGACGGCCAGATCTTCCTGCAGTCGGACCTGTTCAACGCGAACCAGCGACCGGCCATCGACGTCGGCATCTCGGTGTCCCGCGTGGGCGGCGCGGCCCAGATCAAGGCGATGAAAGGCGTGGCCGGCACGCTGAAGATCAGCCTGGCCCAGTTCCGCGACATGCAGGCGTTCGCGATGTTCGCGTCCGACCTGGACGCGGCGTCCCGTCGCCAGTTGGATCGGGGCGCCCGGCTCACCGAGCTGCTGCGCCAGCCGCAGTACACGCCGTACCCGGTGGAGGACCAGGTCGTCAGCGTGTGGGCGGGCACCAACGGTCACTTCGACGACATCCCGGTGCCGGATGTGCTGCGGTTCGAGCGCGAACTGCTCGATCACCTGCGGCGCAACACGAACATCCTGTCCACGATCGCCGAGACGCAGAAGTTCGACGACGACACCGCGAGCGCGCTCGCTGCCGAGATCGACAAGGTCAAGGAGTCGTTCCGGGCGGAGGAGTCGAAGCCCGCCGGCGACGACGCCGAGCACGCCAAGGCGCTCGACGACGAACACATGGACAACGAGCAGATCACCGTGCAGAGGGGCAACTGATTCATGGCGGCCGGCCTGAGGGAGTTGCGGCAGCGGCGCAAGTCGGTGACCGCGACCAAGAAGATCACCAAGGCGATGGAGCTCATCGCGGCCTCGAAGATCATCAAGGCCCAGCAGGCGGCGCAGGCCGCCCTGCCGTACACGCGTGAGCTGAACCGGGCGGTCTCCGCGCTCGCGGCCCACGCGACGACGGAGCATCCGCTGACGCAGCGGCAGCACGAGCACCCGCGCCGGGTCGCCCTGGTCTTCTTCACCTCGGATCGGGGCATGAACGGGGCGTACAGCAGCAACGTGATCAAGATGGTCGCGAGCTTCCGCCGCCGGGTCCAGGACGAGGGCGTCGAGGTCAAGCGCTACGTGTCCGGGCGCAAGGGCATCTCGTTCCTGAACTTCCGCGAGTTGCCGATCGAGGCGCAGTGGGAGGGCTTCTCCGACGCTCCCACGTATGCGAACGCCCAGGAGATCGCCGACCGGCTGATCGGCGACTTCCTGACGCCGTACGAGGAGGGCGGGGTCGACGAGATCCACGCCGTCTACACGCGGATGGAGTCGATGCTCACGCAGACGCCGCGAGTGCGGCGGCTGCTGCCGCTCGAGGTCGTCGAAGGCGTCCGCGAGTTGGGGGAGCACGAGGCCTACCCGATTTACGAGTTCGAGCCCGACCCCGAGACGGTGCTCGACGAGTTGATGCCGCTGTACGTGCGCAGCCGCGTGTGGTTCTACCTGCTGCAGGCCGCGGCGTCCCAGTTGGCGAGCCAGCAGCGCGCGATGAAGTCCGCGACGGACAACGCGACCCAGCTCATCGAGGATCTGACGCGCGAGGAGAACCAGGCGCGTCAGGCCGAAATCACGCAGGAAATCACCGAGATCGTCGGCGGCGCCAGCGCGCTGGCCGAGTCAAGCGACTCCGACTAGGGGACGAGAGGCAGACAAGAACATGACCGTGACAGCAGACCAGGCTCAGGGCACCGAGCGGAAGGCCGGGGTCGGCCGCGTGGCCCGAGTCATCGGCCCCGTGGTGGACGTCGAGTTCCCCGCCGATCAGATGCCCGACATCCTGAACGCCCTCAAGATCGAGATCGAGGCGGGCGACCTCACCCGCGAGATCACCGCCGAGGTGGCCCTGCACGTCGGCGACAACATCGTCCGGGCGATCTCGCTGAAGCCGACCGACGGCATGCGCCGCGGCACCGAGGTGATCGATACCGGCGGCCCCATCAGCGTCCCGGTGGGCGACGTCACCAAGGGCCACGTGTGGAACGTGATCGGCGACTGCCTGAACGAGGACACGGCCTCCCTCGAGATCCAGGAGCGCTGGCCGATCCACCGCCCGGCCCCGAAGTTCGACGAGCTGGAGCCCAAGACGCAGATGCTCGAGACGGGCATCAAGGTGCTCGACCTGCTGACCCCGTACGTGCAGGGCGGCAAGATCGGCCTGTTCGGCGGCGCCGGCGTGGGCAAGACGGTGCTCATCCAGGAGATGATCTACCGCATCGCCCACAACTTCGGCGGCACGTCGGTGTTCGCAGGCGTCGGCGAGCGCACGCGTGAGGGCAACGACCTCATCAACGAGATGATCGAGGCCGGCGTCATGAAGGACACGGCGCTCGTGTTCGGCCAGATGGACGAGCCGCCGGGCACCCGACTCCGCGTCGCGCTGTCGGCGCTGACGATGGCCGAGTACTTCCGCGACGTGCAGAACCAGGACGTGCTGCTGTTCATCGACAACATCTTCCGGTTCACGCAGGCCGGCTCCGAGGTTTCCACGCTGCTCGGCCGCATGCCCTCCGCCGTCGGTTACCAGCCGAACCTGGCCGACGAGATGGGTCAGCTTCAGGAGCGGATCACCTCGACGCGCGGGCACTCGATCACCTCGATGCAGGCGATCTACGTGCCCGCCGACGACTACACAGACCCGGCGCCGGCGACCACCTTCGCCCACCTGGACGCGACCACCGAGCTGAGCCGCGAGATCGCGTCCCGAGGCCTCTACCCGGCCGTGGACCCGCTGACCTCGACCAGCCGCATCCTCGACCCGCAGTTCGTGGGGCAGGAGCACTACGACGTGGCGACGCGGGTCAAGCAGATCCTCCAGCGCAACCGCGAACTGCAGGACATCATCGCGATCCTCGGCGTCGACGAGCTCTCCGAAGAGGACAAGATCACCGTCGCCCGGGCCCGCCGCATCCAGCAGTTCCTGAGCCAGAACACCTACATGGCAACCAAGTTCACCCAGATCGAGGGCTCGACGGTCGACCTGAAGGACACCATCGAGTCGTTCAAGATGATCTGCGACGGCGAGGTCGACCACATCGCCGAGCAGGCCTTCTTCAACGTCGGCGGCATGGACATGGTCATGGAGAACTGGGACCGGATCCAGAAGGAGGGCTGACATGGCGGACGAGCCGCTGTACGTCGAGGTGGTGTGCGCTGACGGCCGCGTCTGGGAGGGCGAGGCCACGCAGGTCACCGCGCGCACCACCGAGGGCGACGTCGGCATCCTCGCCCGTCACGAGCCGTTCCTGGCTGCCCTGGTGCCGGGCGCCGTCGAGGTCATCACGGTCCAGGGTGAGCGGGAGATCATGGCCGTCGACGGCGGCTTCGTCTCGGTGGCGGACAATCGGGTCTCGGTCATCGCGCAGTATGCGAAGATCGCTCAGGAGATCTCGTTGGAAGGCGCCGAGAAGGAACTCCGCGAGGCCGAGAAGGCCTTGAACGAGGGCGAGACCGACGAGGCCACGAGGCGACACTTCAACCGGGCGTCCGCGCAGGTCAAGGCCGCCCAGAAGGCACACGGCCAGGCCCATTAGGGAGCCGGCGCGAGGGGGGTGACGGCAGTGCCCGATGCATGGAGCTGGACCGCTTTCGTGCTCGGGGTGGTTGCCGTCCTGATCATTCTTCCCGTCGCGTGGCTGGTCGTCCGCAGGCGCTGGCTCGCGCAGCAGGGGTGGGTGTTCGACTGTTCGATGCGCTACCCCTCGACCACGACTCCGAGCCCCGCCTGGATGCTCGGAGTCGCGCGTCTGGCGGGGGAGCGCTTCGAGTGGTACCGCGTGTTCAGCCTCTCGCTCCGCCCGCGGGCGACGTTCGAGCGGGGCCGGGCCCAGGTGGCCGGCACCCGCGAGGCGGACGCCGCCGAGGCGTCCTCGCTCTACGATCAGGGGCGCATCGCTGAACTCACGGTCCCCGACGGCCAACTCGAGCTCGCGCTCGCGCCGCCCGACATGACGACGTTCCTGAGTTGGATCGAGGCGTCCCCGCCGGGCGTGCTGTACGGCGAGAGCCCCGACCTGTGACCGACCGGCGCTGTGCGCCGGTTGTTGCGCGTTGCGGCCCTACTCGGACGCCTTTCCGGACGCCTTCTCGATGCGCTCCCGCTGCTTGCGGGCGCGCTGGTCGGCCGGCTCGCGGTCCTTTCCGGGCACCCACAACACGTCGCCGGCGGCCACGTTCGCGACCCGGGACGCGATGAACAGCAGGTCCGACAGCCGGTTGAGGTAGGTGACGGCGATGATGTTGACGCCCCCGGGCTGCCCCTCGGGCTGGACGCCGAGACCATAGGCCTCCACCGCATCCCACGCCGTGCGTTCGGCCCGCCGGACGACCGTGCGCGCCAGATGCAACTGCGCGCCCGCCACCGTGCCGCCGGGCAGGATGAACGACCTCAGGTCGGGCAGGTCGGCGGAGAACTCGTCGCACCAGGCCTCGAGCCGGTCGACGTTGGCCTGCTCGATGCGCAGCGGCGCCCACGGCGGGTCGGCGACGACCGGGGTGGACAGGTCGGCCCCGACGTCGAACAGTTCGTTCTGGATGGTGCGCAGGGCCGCCTGCAACGCCTCGGGCAGCTCGCCGGACGCGGTGGCGATGCCGAGGATCGCGTTCGCCTCGTCGACGTCGCCGTAGGCGCGCACGCGCAGGTCGGTCTTCCTCGCCACCGAGTTGTCGGAGAGGCGGGTTTCGCCGGCGTCGCCGGTGCGGGTGTAGATGCGCGTGAGGTTGACCATGGCTGCCAGCCTACGGCGTCGGGCCGCCGAGCAAGCCCTCGGCCAGGAGGAAGTTCCGCAGACCCTCGATCGTGGCGGCCGGCTGCTCCGAATGCACCCAGTGGCCGGCGCCGGGGACGGTGAGCAGCGCCGTCTCGGGGAACAGCCGCATCATCGCCGGGTACTGCCGCTCGCTCACGTAGTCGGAGCGTTCGCCGGCCACCCAGAGCACCGGCCCGTCGTAGTGCCGGTCGTTCAGCTCGGCCGGCCAGCCGCTCACCTCGGCCAACTCACGGGACAGCAGGCCCAGGTTGAACTGCCACCGCATGCCGGGCTCCCCGTGGGGGCGGTGGCGCAGGTTCTGCAGCAGGAACCCCCGCACGCCCGCGTCCGGGATGGACGCCGCCAGCTCGGCGTCGGCCGCCTTGCGGTCGGCCACCTGGTCGAGGTCGAGCGCGGAGAGCGCGTCGGCGATGGAGGAGAAGCCGTAGCCGTCGGCGGAGGCGTCCGGCGAGACGTCCACGACGATCAGCCCGCGCACCAGTTCGGGGTGACGCAGCGCGAGGACCATCGCCACCTTCCCGCCCATCGAGTGCCCGACGACGACCGCCGGGCCGGGGCCGGCGCGCAGCAGGCCGGCCACGGCGTCCGCCATCGCGGGGTAGGAGAACGTCTCCGTCCAGTCGCTGCGCCCGTGGTTCGGCAGGTCGACCAGCAGGCTGGAGCCGAGCGGCTCGAGGCCGCGGGCGACCGTGGTCCAGTTGCGGCCCTGCCCGAAGAGGCCGTGCAGGAAGATCAGGCGCGGCTCGCCGTGACCGATCGCGGTGGTGTGCAGGTTCATTCAGCGCCTCCTCGCCCAGCAGGGCACGTGCCAATGCCGGCGCTCACCGACGGCGGACGCCGACCCGATGCTCGGCTGGTCGGGCCACACCACGACGTGGCCGAGCCCCACCGGGATCGTGTGATTGCAGCCGGGGCACAGGTACGGCTTGAGGGCCCGGTCGGCGGAGATGGTCTGCACGATCCACCGGCCGTCGGCCTTCGTCTGCGCCCGCGCCAGGCTGGCCGAAAGCGGCCTCGCCGGACGCAGGTGCTTGCTGGGTCGGCGGGCCATGCACCCACCTTAACGGGTAGCCTGGCGCGGTGCGATTGTTGATTGCCCGCTGCAAGGTCGACTATGCCGGACGCCTCACCGCGCACCTTCCTCTCGCCACCAGGCTGCTGCTGTGCAAGGCCGACGGGTCGATCTCGGTGCACGCGGACGACCGCGCGTACAAGCCGCTGAACTGGATGAACCCGCCGTGCACGATCACGGTCCGCCCTCCGGACGACGACGTGGTCGACGAGCAGGGCCTCGCCGAGGTCTGGGAGGTCAGGAACAAAGACGACGACACCCTCCGCATCGGCATCGAGGAGATTTTGCACGACAGCGAGCACACCCTCGGCGTCGACCCCGGCCTGCAGAAAGACGGGGTGGAGGCGCACCTGCAGGCCCTGCTCGCCGAGCATCCCGAGACGTTCGGCGCCGGCTGGCGCCTCGTCCGGCGCGAGCACCCGACGCCCATCGGCCCGGTCGACCTGCTGTTCCGTGGCTCCGACGGCGGGTACGTCGCGGTCGAGGTGAAGCGCCGCGGCGAGATCGACGGCGTGGAGCAACTCTCCCGCTACCTCGAGCTCATGAACGCCGACCCCCAGTTGCGGCCCGTCCGGGGGATGTTCGCCGCGCAACTCATCAAGCCGCAGGCGCGGGTGGTCGCGGCGGCGCGGGGCATCGACTGCCTCACGGTCGACTACGACGCCCTCCGCGGGCTCGACGACGCGGAGGATCGGCTCTTCTGAGCAAGCTGAGCAGCAAGCGCCCGGCCGACGCGCCAGGCCGGCTCAGCGGGCGTCCAGGTGCGGGATGAGCACCTCGCGGTAGAGCAGCAGCAGGGACGCCACGGTCGGGATCGCGAGTAGGGCGCCGACGATGCCGAACAGGACGCCGCCCGAGATGGCCCCCAGGATCACGAGCACGCCCGGCACGTTCATCGACTTGGAGAACACGCGCGGCTGGACGACGTAGGCGTCCATCTGCTGGTAGAAGAGGAAGTAGGCGAGCGTCACGAGGCCCGCCGTGGGGGAGACGGTGAACGCGAGGCTCGTCACGATGACGAGCGCGCAGCTCGACCCGACGATCGGGATGAACGCGAACATCGCCACGACGACCGACAGCGCGAGGGCGTACTCGCCGAGCCCGACCGCGTACATCACGATGGTCGACCCGACGGCCCACAGAGTCACCACGATGAACATGCCGCTGATGTAGCGGCCGATCCTGCGGAACATCTCGTTCGCCAGGTAGCGCACCCGCGGCCGCTTGGACGCCGGCGCGAGTTGGTAGATCGTGTCCTTGATCACCGGGAGGGACGCCAGGAAGTACAGCGTCAGCACGAGGGTCATGATGACGCTGAACACCGTGTTCGCCACGAGCCGGCCGGCCCCCAGGATTCCGCCGAACAGCGCGGTCAGCCAGGTGCCGGACGTCACGAACTGGGTCGCCTTGTCGATGACGTCGAACTGGGCGTCCAGGCCGGCGATCTGCGGGTTCTCCCGCAGCGACTGCAGGTAGCCGGGCGCGTTGCGGATCAGGTTCGTGACCTGGGTGTTGATCACGGGGAGGACAGCCCAGAAGGCCAGGGCCACGACGCCCAGCACGACGAGGACCACCGCGAGGACGGCCAGCGGACGCGGGAAGCGCGCCCGCTCGCGCAGCAGGTCGACGGCGGGGTTCAGACCGAGCGCGACGAAGAGCGACAGCACGATCAGGATGACCAGGAACTGCAGGTTGATCAGGACGTTGACCAGGCCGATCGCCAGCATCCCGCCCAACACGACGAAGAAGCCCACCTGGACCGGCGAGCGCTCCAAGAGCGACGGATCGCGGCGGTAGCGGAAGTCCGGCCGCGGGGCCGGCGAGGAATTCGTCGGTTCGGCCCCGTCAGGCGGGGCCGCGCTCACTGCGACTCGCGATCGTCATCCGCCACGTAGTGCGACGGCTCGCCGGACTCGCCCTCGCTCGGCTCCTCGATGAGTTGGGCGAGCTTGTGGCCCTCCTCCTCGTCGGGGAACTCCAGCGCGGTGAGGTTCGCAAGGCTGGACAGGTTGTTGAGCTGGGCGACCAAGGCCTCCTTGCGCTGGCGCAGCAGGTTCTGCTCGCGCTTGAGCTGCTCGGTGCGACGCACCAACTCGCCCTCGGTGGCCCGCCAGTGCTCGTCGGCATCGTGCCGGGCCTTCGCGACGATCGCCGCGGCCTCGTTGATCGCGTCGGCCTTGATCTGCTCGGCCTCGGCGTACACCGTCTGCTGGCGGGCGCGGAGCTCGGCGGACGCCGCGCCGAGCTTCTCCTGCAGGTCGTCGGACTGCTGCCGCGCGTCGGCGACCATCGCCGCCAGCTTGTCGCGCAACTCGCCCTGCTGGACGTCGAGGTCGGCGAGCGACTGGTCGCGCTCGGCCGCGACCTCGGCGCGGATCTGGTTGGCCTCGCCGTTCGCCTGGTCGCGCAGCGCGGCGACCTCGTCGGCGACGCGGGCGCGCGTCTCCTCCACGTCGCGCTTGGTCTGGTTGCGCAGGGCCGCCACCTCGGCGTTCGCCATGTTGCGCAGCTCGGCGACCTCGGCGTCGGCCATGGCCCGGATGTCTTGCACCGCCGCCGCCGTGTCGGCGCGCATCGCGTTGGTCTCCCGGGTGACGCGGTCGGTGAGCTCGGCGGCCTCGTGTTCGGCCTTCTGGACGATGTGCGCCGCCTCAGCGCGCGCGGCCTCGATCATCGCGTTGGCCTGCTGCTGCGCGTCGGCGAGGATCATCTCGCGGTGCTTGTCCACCGCGTCCCGCAGCCCGCCCGCCTCGGCGCGGGCGGCGTCCAACTCGCTCTTGGTCTGGTGCTCGAGCTCGGCGCGCAGCGCCTTGAGTTCGTCGATGCCGGACCGGCGCTTGGCGTCGGTCTCCTGGAGCGCCTCGGTGCGCGTGCGCTCCGCCTCTTCCTTCGCCTCGGCGACGAGGCGGTCGGCCTCGTTCTGGGCCTTGGTGACGAGGTCGTTGGCCTGCGACTCGGCGACCTTCAGCAGGGACGCCGTGTGGCCCCCGAGCTTGGAGAAGTCGGTGTCGTCGTTGCGGAGGCTCGTCGCGGTGAGCTCGCGCTGCAACTCCCGGTAGGAGTGCTTCACGGTCGAGAGCTGCTGCTCCATCTCCCGCACGTACTCCTCGACAGCCCTCTTCTCATAACCCCGCATGACGGTCGGAAAGCTTGCGGACGCCTTCTCGTCGAACAGGTCGAGCCCGCTGGCGCCGGGGGTGTTTTGGGACACGAGGTTTCCTCTCGCACGTTCACTGGTCTGCTACCCGAGCATCGTATCCGCTCACCCCGGAGTCTCCACGCACCGATCCCCGGTGTCGAAACAACGACACCGGGGATCGTGAAGCACTATGCGCTCTTTCGCACGCGCTTTGTTCAGTGAGCGGCGTTCTTGTTCGGCTCGACCAGCTCGACGAGGACGCCCGCCGTGTCCTTCGGGTGGCAGAAGTTCACGCGCGAGTCGTTCGTGCCGCGGCGCGCCTCGGGGAAGAGCAGCCGGACGCCCTTCGCCTTGAGGTGCTCGGTGACCTTGTCGAGGTCGCTGACCCGGTAGGCGAGCTGCTGCATGCCGGGGCCGTTGCGGTCGATGAACTTGGCGATCGTCGACTTCTCGTTCAGGGGGGCGAGAAGCTGGATCTGGGCGTTCTCGGGGAGCTGCTCCCCGGTGCCGATCATGGCCTCCTCGACGCCCTGCTCCTCGTTGGTCTCGCGGTGCAGCAGGCGCCAGCCGAAGACCTCGGAGTGGAACTTGATGGCCTCGTCCAGGTTCGGGACGGCGAGGCCAACGTGGTCGATGCACACAATGAGATCCGAGTTTTCCATGTCCTTAACCTTGGCACAGTCGGACGCCGACGAGGGTCGTTGCGGCGAAGTCGGCCCTGGTGGCAGGGCGTCCGGACGTTTGTCGACGAATCCCCGGGAGCGGCCGTGGAGGCCCAGCCGCTGTGAAAAGATCGAAGGTGCCTAGCAGAACCCGTCGAAGGAGCGAATCGTGGCTTTCGCTGATGTGAACGACCTGGTGAGTGCGGCTGAGAACGGCAATCCCCGCGCCATCGGGCGCCTGATCTCGATGGTCGAGAACAATGCGCCCACCCTTCGCGAGGCGATGAAGCTCATGAGTCCCCACACCGGCCGCGCGCACGTCGTCGGCATCACGGGCAGCCCGGGGGTCGGCAAGTCGACGTCGACGACCGCCCTCATCACCGCGCTGCGCCAGCGCGGCAACCGGGTGGGCGTCCTGGCGGTCGATCCGTCGTCGCCCTTCTCTGGTGGCGCCGTGCTGGGCGACCGCATCAGGATGCAGCGGCACGCGACCGACCGAGGGGTGTTCATCCGCTCGATGGCGTCCCGCGGGCACCTGGGCGGGCTGTCCGCGGCGGCCCCGCAGGCGCTGCGCGTGTTCGACACGGCCGGCTTCGACATCGTGCTGGTCGAGACCGTGGGCGTCGGGCAGTCGGAGGTCGAGATCGCGTCGTCGGCCGACACGACCCTCGTGCTGAGCGCCCCCGGGATGGGCGACGGCATCCAGGCAGCCAAGGCCGGCATCCTCGAGATCGCCGACATCTTCGTCATCAACAAGGCCGACCGCGACGGCGTCCAGGCGCTCGTGCGCGAGTTGCGCAACATGGTGGCGCTGGCGTCCTACGGGCCCGGCGACTGGAAGCCGCCGATCGTGAAGACGATCGCGCAGGAGGAGGTCGGGGTCGACGAGCTGATCGCCGAGATCGACAAGCACCGCGCGCACGGCGAGAAGTCGGGGGAGTGGGAAAACCGCCGGCTCAAGCGGGCCGCGAGCGAGGTGGAGGCGCTCGTGCTGGGCACCGTCCGGCAGAAGTTCGCCGTCCGGGGCCGGGACGCCTTCGTCCAGGTCGCGGCTGCGGTCCGGGATGGCGACCTCGACCCGTACGCGGCGTCCGACCAGATTCTTTCCTCGATCTGACGACGGTGCACGAATCGCGCTGACGCGGCGCGCCTCGCGCGCGGATCGTCCGGGTGGGCCAGAATAAAGGGGCGTACGCCCGTGCACTTCCCCTGGGGGCCAACATGTCGAAGCTCGTCAAGACCGTCGTGGTGACGCTCGTGGTCGCCTTCTTGATCTACTACCTGTACACGCGACCCGAGGAGGCGGCGGCCTTCGTCCGGGGGATCTTCCGCATCTTCGATTCCGTCGGGCGGTTCTTCGACGGCCTCGTGAGGTAGCCGATGGCGCTCCGCCTGTCCCGGTTGGTCACTCCGCAGACCTACCGGAGAATGCTCGTCAGCGAGGGCGAGTTCGCCGTCGACGAGGTCTCACGGCACTGGGTCACCCGGGTGGTGCCCGCGCTGTTCGTGGTCGGCGGGATGGCCGCGTTCGCGCTGATGCCGTTCCTCGGACGCGGGTGGGCGCTCGGCCTCGTCGCAGGGGTCGCGCTGGGCGGCTACGGGTTTTACCGGCTGCACTACGAGTACATGGACCGCTTCGTCATCACGAACATGCGGGTCTTCCGGGTGCACGGAATCTTCAACCAGCACCTCGCGACGGTCCCGATCGCCCGCATCCTCGACATCTCGGTCGAGCAGCCGCCGTTGGGCATGCTGCTGGGCTATGGCCACTTCGTCTTCGAGAGCGCCGCGCAGGATCAGGGGCTGAAGCGCATCCAGTTCGTCCCCGACATCGAGCACCGCGATCTCACGATCCAGCGCGTCATCCAGCGCGCCGGCCTGCGCGCGCGGATGGAGTGGACCGAGGACGGCGACGACGGCTCGTAGGCCACGCCTGTCGGTCGAGAACACGAGCGGACGCCGAGGGCCCCGCACACCGGTGCGGGGCGCTCGGCGTTGCTGCGGACGATCAGGACAGGACCGCGTCCACGACCTCCTTGGCCTGTTTCTGCACCTCGGCGAGGTGCTCGGGGCCCTTGAAAGACTCGGCGTAGATCTTGTACACGTCCTCCGTGCCGGACGGCCGCGCGGCGAACCAGGCGTGCTCGGTGACGACCTTGAGGCCGCCGATGGGCGCGTCGTTGCCCGGCGCACGCGTGAGCTTGGCCTCGATCTGCTCGCCGGCGAGCTCGGTGGCCTCGACGTCTTCCGGAGACAGCTGGGCCAGCTTGGCCTTCTGCTCGCGGTTGGCCGGGGCGTCGATGCGCGCGTAAGCGGTCTTGCCGAACTCGTCGGTCAGCTTGTCGTAGTGCTGGCTGGGCGTCTCGCCCGTGACGGCCAGGATCTCCGCGGCGAGGAGGTCCATGATGAGGCCGTCCTTGTCGGTGGTCCAGGTCTCGCCCTTGAGCGTCAGGAAGGACGCCCCCGCCGACTCCTCGCCGCCGAAGCCGATCGAGCCGTCGGACAGGCCCGGGACGAACCACTTGAAGCCGACCGGCACCTCGACGAGCTTCTTTCCGAGCTTCGTTGCCACGTTGTTGATCATCGAGCTGGAGACGAGCGTCTTGCCGATGCCGGCCTCAGGGTTCCAGCCGTCGCGGTGGCTGAACAGGTACTGGATGGCGACGGACAGGTAATGGTTCGGGTTCATGAGCCCCGCGTCGGGCGTCACGATGCCGTGCCGGTCGGAGTCGGCGTCGTTGCCGGTCGACAGCGAGTACTTGTCGCGGTTCTCGATGAGGGACGCCATCGCGTACGGGCTCGAGCAGTCCATCCGGATCTTGCCGTCCCAGTCCAGCGTCATGAACGGCCAGCGGGGGTCGACCGTCGGGTCGATGACCGATAGGCCCAGGTCGAAGTGCTCGGCGATGTACTCCCAGTACTGCGCCGACGCGCCGCCCAGCGGGTGCGCGCCGATGTTGAGCCCGGCCCCCCGGATCGCGTCCAGGTTGATGATGTTGACGAGGTCGTCGCAGTACGGCGTCCGGTAGTCGAAGCGCGTGATCTCGCCCTCGATCTGCTCGTACGGCGTCCGCTTGATGGACTTCCAATCGCCCAGCAACTCGTTGGCCCGCGCCGCGATGACCTTCGTCGCGTCGGAGTCGGCGGGGCCGCCGTGCGGCGGGTTGTACTTGAAGCCGCCGTCGGTGGGCGGGTTGTGCGAGGGCGTGACGACGATGCCGTCGGCCCGCGGCCCGCTGTGGTCGCGGTTGTAGACGATGATCGCCCGGGACACGGCGGGGGTCGGGGTGTACTCGTCCTCCTTTTCCGCGCGCACGTCGACGCCCGAGGCGTGCAGCACCTCGAGCGCCGTCTTCCACGCGGGGAGGGAGAGGCCGTGCGTGTCCTTCCCGATGAAGAGGGGGCCGTCGACGCCCTGGCTTGCGCGGTACTCCACGATGGCCTGCGTCGTTGCGGCGATGTGGGCCTCGTTGAAGGCGGTCTTCAGCGAAGCGCCGCGGTGGCCGGACGTGCCGAACACGACCATCTGGTCGGGGTTGGACGGGTCGGGCGTGAGGTCGTAGTACGCGCCGATCACGGCGTCGTAGTCGATGAGATCTTCGGGGCGGGCCGGCTGCCCTGCGCGTTCGTGAACCATGTGCCCCATCTTGCCTCCTTCCGATCCGGGAGCGCAGGGGAACGGATGCAAGAATGGAAGGCATGAATGCACCGAGTTTCGATTCTTCCCGCGCCGTGGATCTGTCCGGCCTCGCCGCGGCCGCCCAGCAGAAGGCGTCCGCCCCGGCGGGGGCCTCCGGAGGGGCTGCAGGCGGCGCCCACTACGTGGTCGAGGCGACGGAGCGGACGTTCGAGCAACTCCTGGCGAAGTCGGTGCAGTACCCGCTCGTCGTGGAGTTCTACTCGCCGCGCGCGAACGCGCAGCAGCTCTCCGACGACCTCGCCAGCCTGGCGAACGCGGCGGGTGGGAAGTACCTGCTCGTCCGGCTCGATGTGGACGCCAACAGCCAGCTCGCCGGGGCTCTCGGCATCCAGGCGGTCCCGATGGTCGTCGGCGTGGTGGGCGGCCAGCTCGCGCCGCTGTTCCAGGGCACGGCCGACAAGGCGCACGCGTCGGCGATGATCGACGAGCTGATCAAGGTGGCCGTCGCCAACGGCATCGTCGGGCACGCCGAGCCGGTGGCCGGGCAGGCTCCGGCCGCGGGCGACGCGCAAGGCGAGGAGGAGGGTGGCCCGGACCCCCGGTTCGCTGCCGCGGACGCCGCGATGGCCGAGGGCGAGTTCGACACCGCGATCGCCGAGTTCGAGAAGATCCTGGCGGCGACGCCGGGGGACGCCGACGCGATCGCCGGGCGCAACGGCGCCCGCCTCCTGAAGCGGTTGGGGGACGACGACCCGCGCGCGATCGTCGCCCGCGCGCAGGCCGACCCGTCCGACATCGATGCTCAGCTCGGGGCGGCCGACGTCCAGTTGGCCGGGGGAGACCCCGCCGGGGCGTTCGCCCGGCTCATCGAGTTGGTCCGGACGACGTCGGGCGACGACCGCGACCGCGTCCGCGTCCGCCTGCTGGAGCTGTTCGACACCGTCGGCAACTCCGACCCCTCCGTGCCGAAGGCTCGCCGCGACCTGATGACCGCGCTGTTCTGAGCATCCGCGCGACGACCGGCGATCGCGACTGACGCCCCACGACGCGACGCCCCCGCCACGACCCGTGGCGGGGGCGTCCTCACGTGGGGGCCTCCCGATGGAGAATGCGACGGCGACGTCGGGACGGAGTCGCTCAGCGGGACGGCCGCGGCGACCCGCCCTCGGTGTAGCGCGTGGTGCCCTCGGACGCCGCAGCCAGCGCGGCGCGCAGACGTCGGCCGCCGAAGTCGGTCATGCGCTCGACGGCGGCATCGGGCGTGAGCCAGTGCAGCGCGAGGATCTCGTGGCCGTCGGCGGTGAGGCGGGTGGCGTCCGTCTCCGAGACGGTGCGGGTGGCGAAGACGAGCTCGAGAGCGTCCTCCCAGCCGAGGTACGGGCGCAGCCAGTCGACGACCAGCGGACGGCCGACCTCGGGCCCCCAGCCCATCTCCTCCTCCATCTCGCGGGAGAGCCCGCCGGCGGGGGACTCGAACGGCTCCACGATGCCGCCCGGCAGCTCCCAGTCGGGCTTGAAGGAGGTCTCGCACAGCAGGACGCGGGCCGCGGCGTCCTGCACCAGCGCGTGCGCGATCAGCCGCTTGCGCGGCGTGACGGTGTTCATCACCGCGGTGAAGCCGTCGCGGCCGGCGGCGACGTCGGTCGCCAGCCGGGCGTACTGGCGCAGGTCGGTGTACGTGCCGTCGGGACGCCGCGCCGCGCCCCGCAGCAGCCCCTCGAACCGGAACCCCTGCCGGTGGAGGGTCCGTCGGCCCACCGTGTCGTCGACGGCCACGCGGGCCACGAGCCGGTGAAGACCCTGGTCGGCGAACGCGTGCCGGCAGGCCTCGGCGACCCCGCGCTCGAGCGCGACGGGGTCGCCGGACGGCTCCCACGTGAGGACCCCTTCGGGCCCGTCACGCAGGAGCCGCACGTGGCCTGCTGGGGCACTCACCCCTACTCGGACGCCTGGACGTCGGCCTTGTCGTCGACCGCGGTGACCGGCGACGCCGGGGTGGCGTCGAGGGCATCCACCTCGGAGACGACGCCTCCGGCCGCCGCAGAGCCGGCGGACGTCGACCCGGCGGACGTCGAGCCGGCCGAGGACACCTCGGACGAGGTCGCCTCGCCCACCTCGGCGGCGGGCTCGCCAGCGGCGTCCGACTCGGAGGCGGCCGTCGTGCCGGTCACCTCGTCGGCCTGCGGGTCGTACCGGAGGAAGACCGCGCCGAGCGGCGGGATCTGGACCAGCGCGCTGTTCTCGAAGCCGTTGCTCGGGTCGGCCGTCGCGATCACGCGGCCCATGTTGCCGGTGCCGCCCGAGCCGTCGTAGACCGTGGAGTCGGAGTTGAAGATCTCCGACCACGTGCCCGCGTGCGGCAGGCCCAGCCGGTAGTCGTGCCACGGCTCGGAGCTGAAGTTGACCGCCACCGCGATCTCTTCGCCGTCGCCGTCGCTGCGCACCCAGCTGAACGTGTTCGCGCTGGCATCGTCGGCGTTGATCCACCGGAAGCCCTCGGGATCGGAATCGAGCTTCCACAAGGCGGGATGTGCCTTGTAGATCTCGTTGAGATCCTTGAACATGCGCTGCAGACCGTGGTGGCCCCACAGGTCGGTGACCCACCACTCCAGGCTGGCCTCCTCGTTGAACTCGCTGCGCTGCCCGAACTCCTGGCCCATGAAGATGAGCATCTTGCCCGGGAAGGCCCACATGAACGAGTAGAAGGCGCGCAGGGTCGCGAACTTGCGCCAGTCGTCTTGGGGGACCTTGTTGATCATCGAACCCTTGCCGTGGACGACCTCGTCGTGGCTGATGGGCAGGATGAAGTTCTCGGAGTAGGCGTACACCATCGCGAACGTCAGCTCGTTGTGGTGCCACTGCCGGTAGATGGGCTCGAGCGCGAGGTAGCGCAGCGAGTCGTTCATCCAGCCCATGTTCCACTTGAAGCCGAAGCCGATGCCGCCCAGGTAGACCGGCTTGGTGATGCCGGGGAACGACGTCGACTCTTCGGCGATCATGATGACGCCGGGCTCGCGCTCGTAGAGGTGCTTGTTGACGTAACGGAGCAGGTCGATCGCCTCGAGGTTCTCGTTGCCGCCGTACTTGTTCGGCACCCACTCGCCGGGCTCGCGGCTGTAGTCGAGGTACAGCATGGACGCCACCGCGTCGACGCGGAGGGCGTCGATGTGGAACTCCTTGATCCAGTACAGCGCGTTGCTGACCAGGAAGCTCTTGACCTCGTTGCGGCCGAAGTTGAAGACGTAGGTGCCCCAGTCCTTCTGCTCGCCCTGCCGCGGGTCGGCGTGCTCGTAGAGGTGGGTGCCGTCGAAGTCCCCGAGCGCCCAGGCGTCCTTCGGGAAGTGGCCGGGCACCCAGTCGAGGATGACGCCGATGCCCGCCTTGTGCAGGGCCTCGACGAGGTGACGGAACTCGTCCGGCTTGCCGAGCCGCGACTGCGGGGCGAAGTAGTTGGTGACCTGGTAGCCCCAGGACGGGATGAAGGGGTGCTCGGCGACGGGCATGAACTCCACGTGCGTGTAGCCCTGCCACTGGACGTACTCGACGAGCTCTTCGGCGAGCTCGAGGTAGGTCTTGCCCTTGCGCCAGCCGCCCAGGTGGACCTCGTAGATCGACATCGGCGCCTGGTGGGGCACGGTGTTGCGGCGCTGCTCCATCCACTCGTCGTCGGACCAGATGAACTTGCTCTCGTAGACGATCGAGCTGTTGGCCGGGGCCTGCTCGGCGAAGCGGGCCATGGGGTCGACCTTCTCGCGCCAGACGCCGTCCTCGCCGAGGATGTTGTACTTGTACAAGGTGCCTTCGCCGACGCCCTCGATGAACGTGGCCCAGACCCCCGAGCCCGGAACGAGCGTCATCGCGTCGCCGGTCCACCAGTTGAAGTCTGCGTTCACGCGGACGGCCTTGGCGTTCGGCGCCCAGACGGCGAAACGGGTGCCCGTGATGTCACCGCGGTCGTCGTCATGGATCGTCACCACGTGCGAGCCGAGGCGCTTCCACGCCTCGGTGTCGCCGCCGCTGTGCCAGCCCTCCAAGTCCCAGCCGGTGAGCCCACCGTGCGGGTCGTGTCCCATTGTCACTCCTTTATTTCCTTCGACTCAGGCGAGCCCGCGGCTCGCTGCGTTTGCTCGAGGATCGCCCGCATGGGGATCGAGACCCATGTCGGTCGGTTTCTCAGCTCATACACCACTTCGTAAACGGCCTTGTCGACCTCGTAGGCAGACAGCAGGTCGCCGCGGAAATCCTTCGGCCCACAGTATCCCGAGCAGAAGGCGCGACGGGAGGCTTCGGCCCAGTTCTTCGCCGCGTCCGAGGAGGGGTCGGAATGGGCCGACCGAGCGTAGTCGAACGACCGCATCATCCCGGCCACATCGCGCCACACCGAGTCGGGTTCGCGCCGCTCGGCGGCCGTCTTCGCCGGCTCGCCCTCGAAGTCGATGATGGTCCAGCCGTGTGGGCCGGCGAGGGTCTGCCCAAGGTGGAAATCCCCGTGGACGCGCTGCGTTGCGACCTGCTGCCCCTCCAGCGCAGCGAACCCGCGCCGCAGGTCGGCCACGTGGGGATCGAGGACGCCGGCGACGGCGGCCGCGGCGTCCAGCCGGCGGATCATGGTGGCCGCGATCTCGTCGCCGGGGCGGGTGGTCGTGCCGAAGGCGTCCGCGAGTTCGCGGTGGACGCGGCGCAGCGCGCGGCCCAGCTCCTCCGCTCGCTCGGTGAAGTCCTCCCCGGCGGCGCAGGCGGCGCTGGCGAGCTCCCAGCCGTCGGTGACGTCGGGGACCCGTTCGATGACCATGCCGAGGTCGGTGGTCTGCCCCGAGGGCCACGGGCCGGTGAGGCGGCCCCAGAGGGCCGGCGTGGCCGCGGAGGTGCCGTCGAGCGCGGTGAGCACCTCGGCGTCCAGATTCGGGCCGGGCTCGACGCGCCGGAACAGCTTGAACAGCCCGGCGCCCACGACGATCGTCGTGTTGGATTGCTCGCCGCGCCACACGCGCGCGCCCGCGACCTCGTCGGGGGCGAGGTGGCGCCGCCAGTCCATAGCGGCGCGCGGGTTCTCGTCGAGCACGCGGACGAACTCGACGACGGACGCCTCGTCCTCCGTCGCGTCGTGGACGTCCGCCCGGCCGAGGCCCGAGATGTCGGCCTCGCCCAGCGGCTCGCCGGGGCCCTCGCCGGGCGCGTGGTAGGCCGCGAGCAGGTGGTAGTACTCGGTGCGCCCGTCGTCGTAGTCGATCGTCGCGATCTCGCTGCGCAGCGCGGGCAGAACCCCCTCGGGGGTGTAGAAGTCCAGCGGCGTCAGCCGGGAGATCGTGCCCGGGGAGCCCTTGCCGCCGAACCAGCGGACGGTCTGAAGGTGGCCCCACCAGGCGGCCCTCAGGGCCTCGTCGGTCGACTCGGTCGGGTCGGTCGCTTCGGTCAGGTCGTGATCGGTCATCGTCGCCTCACATCGTGAGCCAGGAGAAACCGTAGGGCGGCAGGGTCAGCACGTACAGCTCCGCGGTGATCTCCGCGGGCTCGGTGCCGAGCGAGGCCCCGAACAGGGGCGACGGGCGGCGTCCGGCGTACGCACTGAGGTTCAGCTCGACGGTTTGCTCGGTGTCGGTCAGGTTGTTGCAGGACAGGACGGCCGCGCCGTCGTGCTCCCGGACGAACGAGAACACCTGCTGCGCCCCGCCCAGGTCGCGGAAGCCGCCGCGGCCGAACGCGGGCTGGCGCCGCCGGACGTCGAGCACGGTGCGCACCCAGTTCAGTTGGGACGCCGGGTCGGCCCGCTGCGCCTCGACGTTGATCGCCTGGGGCGCGTATTCCTCGTCGTCGATCAGGGGGTAGGGGAAGTAGTCGGGGTCGGCGTCGGAGAAACCGGCGCCCTCCTCGGAGGACCATTGCATCGGCGTCCGGACGCCGTCGCGGTCGGGCAGCCAGATGTTGTCGCCCATCCCGATCTCGTCGCCGTAGTACAGCACCGGCGACCCGGGCAGGGCGAGCAGCATCGCGTGGAGCAGCCGGATCCGCCGCTGGTCGTTGTCGACCAGCGGCGCGAGGCGCCGCCGGATGCCGAGGTTGCACTTCATGCGGGGCACCGGGGCGTACTCGCTCCACATGTACTGCCGCTCGTCCTCGGTCACCATCTCCAGCGTCAGCTCGTCGTGGTTGCGCAGGAACGTGCCCCACTGGCAGCCGGGCGGGATCTCGGGCGTGTCGGCCAGGATCTGGCTGATCGACTCGCGCGACCCGCGGCGCAGGCCCATGTAGAGGCGCGGCATCACCGGGAAGTGGAAGGCCATGTGGCACTCGTCGTCGTCGCCGAAGTACTCGATGACGTCGTCGGGCCACTGGTTCGCCTCGCACAGCAGGATCGTGCCCGGGAACTCCTCCTCGCACATCGCGCGCACCTGCTTGAGGATGTCGTGCGTGCCGGGCAGGTTCTCGCAGTTGGTCCGGTCTGCCTCGATGAGGTAGGGGACGGCGTCCAGCCGGAAGCCGTCGAAGCCGAGCGACAGCCAGAACCGGATCGCGGCCATGATGTCGGCCAGGACCGCCGGGTTCTCGAAGTTCAGGTCGGGCTGGTGGCTGTAGAAGCGGTGCCAGTAGTACTGCCCGCGCACCGGGTCGTACGTCCAGTTCGACTCTTCGGAGTCGATGAAGATGATCCGCGCGTCGGCGAACTCGGTCGGTTCGTCGCGCCAGACGTAGTAGTCGCCGTAGGGCCCGTCGGGGTCGCTGCGCGACTCCTCGAACCATGGGTGGGCGTCGGAGGTGTGGTTCATGACGAAGTCGCTGATGACCTTCATGCCGCGCTCGTGCGCGGACGACAGCAACTCGCGCAGGTCGTCGAGGGTGCCGAGCTCGGGCTGGACGTCGGTGTAATCCTCCACGTCGTACCCCCCGTCGCGCAGCGGCGACGGGAAGAACGGCGGCAGCCAGAGGCAGTCGATGCCCAGCCAGGCCAGATAGTCCAGTTTGGACGTGAGCCCGGCCAGGTCGCCGACGCCGTTGTGGTCGGCGTCGGCGAACGACCGGACGAGCACCTCGTAGAAGACAGCGGATTTGAACCAGTCGGGTTCCTGGGTCATAGGTCCTTCGCGGGGGATGGCGGTGGATGTGGTGGGACGCGCCTACAGCACGTGCAGGATGTGCGCGGGCTGCGCGGGCGCCAGCCGGACGAAGTTGCGCTGGCCCCACGTGAACGTCGCGCCGGTCAGCTCGTCGCGCACGTGCAGCGGCGCGTCGTCCTGCAGGCCCAGCGCGGCCATGTCGACCATGACCTCGCCCTCGAGCGTGTTGTCCTGGTCGACCGAGACGATGCAGAGGATGCGGTCGTCGCCGTCCACCTTGCTGAAGGCGAGGATGCCGTCGTTGTTCGTCGGGTGGAAGTCGATGCGGCGCAACTGCTGCAGCGCCGGGTGTGCCCGCCGGATCGAGTTCAACTGGCCGAGCAGCATGTTCAGGTTCGGCTGGGCGTTGTAGTCGCGCGGCCGGTACTCGTACTTCTCGGAGTTGCGGTACTCCTCGCCGCCGGCCTTCAGCGGCTCGTGCTCGAAGAGCTCGAAGCCCGAGTAGACGCCCCAACTCGGCGACAGCGTCGCGGCCAGGATCGCCCGGATCGCGAACGCGGCCGGGTTGCCCGACTGCAGGTAGAACGGGTTGATGTCGGGCGTGTTGACGAAGAAGACCGGGCGGTAGAACGAGTCCATCTCGCGCGTGAGCTCGAGCATGTACTCGCGGAGCTCTTCCGCCGTGTTGCGCCAGGTGAAGTACGAGTAGCTCTGGTGGAAGCCCACCTTGCCCAGCGCGGCCATCATCGCCGGCTTGGTGAACGCCTCGGCGAAGAAGAGGACATCGGGGTCGAACTCGCGCATCTGCTGCATGATCCAGGCCCAGAAGTTGATGGGCTTGGTGTGGGGGTTGTCCACACGGAAGATCTTGACGCCGTGGCCGACCCAGAACTTCAGCAGCCGCAGCACCTCGTGGTAGATGCCGTCGGGGTCGTTGTCGAAGTTGATCGGGTAGATGTCCTGATACTTCTTCGGCGGGTTCTCCGCGTAGGCGATCGTGCCGTCGATGCGGGTGGTGAAGAACTCGGGGTGCGACTGCACCCACGGGTGATCCGGGGACGCCTGCAGCGCGAAGTCGAGCGCGATCTCCATGCCGAGCTCGTTGGCGTGCGCGACGAGCCGGTCGAACGACTCGAAGTCGCCGAGATCGGGGTGGATCGCGTCGTGGCCGCCCGCCGGGCCGCCGATGGCCCACGGCGAGCCGGGGTCGTTCTCGTCGGCGTCCAGCGTGTTGTTCTTGCCCTTCTTGAACGCGTTGCCGATCGGATGGATCGGTGGGAGGTACACCACGTCGAAGCCCATCGCGGCCACCTCGTCGAGCCGGCCCATGCTGGTCTCGAACGTGCCGGAGTGCCAGGTGCCGTCCGCGTCCTGCGTGGCGCCCTGCGAGCGCGGGAAGAACTCGTACCACGAGCCGTACAGCGCGCGCTTGCGGTCGACCCAGATCGGGTAGTCGGCCGTGGGGGAGACCAGCTCGCGCGGGCCGTACTTGCGCATCGCCGCGTCCAGCCCGGACGCGTTCGCCACGTCGAGCAGATCCTTCGGGGGCCGCTGCGGGATCAGCAGTTGCGCGGTCGCGCGCAGGATGGACGCCTGAATCGGATCGTCGGACGCCTCGGCCGCCTGGGCGGTGCGCTCCAGCAGGTCGCGCCCCTCCAGGCACACCAGGTCGATGTCGACGCCGGCCGGCAGCTTGGCCTCGGCGTTGTGGAGCCACGTGCCCCAGGGGTCGGACCACCCCTCGACCCGGAAGGTCCAGGGGCCCTCGCTGTCGGGGCGCACCCACGCCTCCCACGGGTCGAGCCCCCGGGGCTCGAGCGGCTTCATGTCGGTGCGCGTCTCGCGGCCCTGCGGGTCGGTGAGGATGACGGAGGCGTTCACGGCGTCGTGGCCCTCGCGAAACACCTTCGCCCGGACGGGGATGAGCTCCCCGACAACGGCTTTCGCTGGGTAGGCGCCCGCTTCGACGACGGGCGAGACGTCCGTCACCGGGATGCGGCCGATCCCCTTGTTGACGACACCAGCGGTCTGGACAGCGGTCATTGGCGTGATCTCCTGATCCGTACGGCGCGGCTTTGGCGCGGTGATACGCAGACCACCCCAACCTACTGCAACCGACCGCGCCGGGGCAGCCCGCGACGACACGTCGCGGACGCCCCGCGGGTCGTCAGGATCGAGGCTCGTCCTCGCCCTGCGGGCCCTCCCCGGACGCCTCCTGGCCGACGACGCCCTCAGGCGCGTCGCCGGCGTCCTGCTGCGCCGGGGGCTCGTCGTGGGCGGCCCCGTCGTCGGGCACGGTCTCGGTCGTGATCTCCTGGGCGATGCTCTCCTCGCCGATGATGCCGCCCTCGACGATGCTGTCCGCGCTCTCGCCCGGCGCCTCGATGCTGTCCGCCGTGGCGACCGAGTCGCCGACCGGCTCGGCCCCGGCCGAAGGGACGAAGCTCGCCTGGGCGATCAGGATGGTCCGGCCCGGCACGGTCACCGAATCGCCGGCGGTGATCTCGTCGTCGGGCAGTTCGCCCGGCTCGCCGGTGTGCGCGACGATGCGGTAGGTCTCGCCCCACGGCCCGGCCGGGAGCGTGACCTCCAGCGGCTCCTCGCCGCCGTGCAGGAAGCAGTAGAACCCCTCGTCGGCGTCGGCGACGTACCAGCCGAGCGAGCGGCGCCCCCACTCGTGCCAGTGCTCGACGCCCATCTCGGCGCCGCTCTCGTGGAACCAGGCGGTCTCACGGCGGCCCAGGCCGACGCCCGCGGCGTCCGTCACCTCGTCTTGCGTGCGGAAGGTCGTCGGGCGCAGGACGGGGTGCTGCTGACGCAGCGCCAGCAGCGAGCGGGTGAGCTCGAACTGGTCGCCCCACTCGTCGAGGCTGTGCCAGTTGACCCACGACAACGGCGAATCCTGACAGTAGGCGTTGTTGTTGCCCTGCTGGGTGCGGCCCATCTCGTCGCCGGCCAGGATCATCGGCATGCCCGCGCTGAGCAGCAGCATGGCCATCATGTTGCGCGTCGTGCGATGCCGGGCCGCGATCACCGTGCCGTCGTCGGTCTCGCCCTCGTAGCCGTGGTTCCAACTGCGGTTGTCGTCGGCGCCGTCGCGGTTGCGCTCGCCGTTGGCCTCGTTGTGCTTGAGGTCGTAGGTGACGATGTCGCGCATCGTGAAGCCGTCGTGGGCGGTCACGAAGTTGACCGAGCTGTACGCCGGACGCCCGCCCTGCTCGTAGATGTCCGTCGAGCCCTGCAGGCGTGTCGCCAGCTCTTGGACGCCGGACAGCGCGCCGCGCCAGAAATCGCGGGTGTAGCCGCGGAACCGGTCGTTCCACTCGCTCCAGCCGAGGCCCCAGCGGCCGACCTGGTAGCCGTAGGGCCCCATGTCCCACGGCTCGGAGATCATGACGATGTCTTTGAAGGCGGGGTCGTCGGCGATGCGCTTCTTGAACTCGTGATCCTGCTGGACGTGATGCCGCTCGTCGCGGATCAGCGTCGAGCACAGGTCGAAGCGGAACCCGTCGACGCCCATCTGGGTCACCCAGTAGCGCATCGAGTCGATGACCATGTCGAGGACGCCGGGGTTGGAGTCGTCGACGGCGTTGCCGCAGCCGGTCACGTCGTAGTCGTTGCGCAGGTCGTCGGTCAGCCGGTAGTAGCCGGCGTGGTCGATGCCGCGGAAGCTCAGCGTCGGGCCCTCGTGGCCGCCCTCGGCGGTGTGGTTGTAGACCACGTCGAGGATCACGGCGATGCCGGCCTCGTGCAGCGCGCTCACCATCTCCTTGAACTCGGTGACCTGGCCGCCGAGGCTGCCGGTGCTCGAGTAGGGGGCGTGCGGGGCGAAGAAGCCCAGGGTGTTGTACCCCCAGTAGTTCGACAGCCCGCGGCCGATGATGAACGGTTCGGAGACGAAGTGGTGCACCGGCAGCAGTTCGACGGCGGTGATGCCGAGGCTCTTCAGGTGCTCGATGACCGCGGGGTACGCGATGCCCGCGTACGTGCCGCGCAGGTGCTCGGGAACCTGGGGGTGCAGTTGCGTGTAGCCCTTCAGGTGGGTCTCGTAGACCACCAGCTCGTCGGGCGTCGGGCGGTGCTCGAGCGGCGTCGGCGGCGGGGTGTCGGCGACGACGACGCTGAGCGGGACCGCGGCGAACGAATCAGTCGGGTCGGGGGTGAAGTTCGAGTCGGAGGTGTGGTCGCTGATCGGGCCCGCGTAGTCGACGCCGCCGGTGATGGCCCGCGCGTACGGGTCGACGAGCAGTTTCGCGGGGTTGAACCGCTGGCCGCTCTCGGGATTCCACGGGCCGTGAACACGGTAGCCGTAGCGCTGTTGGGCGCCCACGCCGGGGCAGAACACCTGCCAGACCCCGTCGGGGCCGCGGTGCATGTCCACGTTGGTCTGTTGCCGGTCGACCCCCACGAGCGCGAGCTCGACGCGGGTAGCCCGCGGAGCCCAGAGCGCGAAGTTGGTTCCGTCTCCGTGGACTTGGGCGCCCAGAATGGACGAGTCCAGCGGAGGGGTCAGTGTCGGACGAGTCATGTAGCTCTTTCGGTCGGGACCCAAAAGCCCTATTTGGTGGCGTTTTGGGGCGTCGTCCCCTGGCTGGGGGGACGTTCTATTGTGCATCATCTGACCAGCAGAGTTCTATTCTGGCGCCGCCCCGGTGCGTCGGCGCCGGGGGCAGGTGCTTCTGACTGAGGGGAACGCTTCCATTGGCCCGCCACTACTTGGATCACGCGGCCAGCGCGCCGCTGCGGCCGGCGGCCGCGCGGGCGATGGCGGACGCATGGGCGCAGGGTGGAAACCCCAGCTCGCTGCACGGGTCCGGCCGAGCGGCGCGCGCGCTGCTCGAGGACGCCCGCGAGCGGCTCGCCGCGTGCGTGGGGGCGCATCCGACCGAGGTCGTGTTCACGTCCGGGGGGACGGAGGCCGACAACATCGCGGTGCTCGGGGGCGCGTCGTCGGCGTGGGCGTCCGGGCAGGGGCGGGACGTGGTGGTCACGACCGCCGTCGAGCACCCCGCCGTCGCGGAGGCGGCGGCGTCCCTGGGCGAGCGCGCGCGGATCGTGGGGGTGGACGCCGACGGCGCCCTGGATCGAGAGGCCTGGCGCGCCGCCCTCGACGGGAGGGCGGCCGTGGCGTCCGCCATGTGGGTGAACAACGAGACCGGCGTGGCCTGGCCGGTCTCCGAGCTCGCGGAGGACGCCCACGTCGCGGGCGCGTGGGCGGCGAGCGACGGCGTCCAGGCGTTCGGGCATGTGCCCGTGAACTTCGCGGCGTCCGGGCTCGACCTGCTGAGCCTGTCGGCGCACAAGGTGGGCGGGCCGGTCGGGGTCGGGGCGCTGATCGTCCGGCGGGGGCTGGAGCCTGGCAGGGTCGGGTTCGGCGGGGGCCAGGAGCGCCGCCTGCGCTCGGGCACGGTTCCCGTCGCGCTGGCCGCGGGATTCGCCGCGGCCGCCGAGGAGGCGGTGCGGGGGCTCGCGCGGGAGGCGTCCGGGTGGGCGCGGCTGCGCGAACGGATCGTGAGCGCGGTCGCGGGCATCGAGGGCGCGTCGGTGAACCCGGCGGGGGACGCCGGGTCGCCGGCCATCTGCAACGTGAGCTTCGCCGGCGCGCGGGCCGACGACCTGCTGTTGTTGCTGGACGCGGCGGGCATCGACTGCTCGACCGGCTCGGCGTGCACCGCGGGCGTCCACCGGCCGAGCGAGGTGCTGCTTGCGATGGGCCGCAGCGAGGCGGAGGCGTCGGCGTCCCTGCGTTTCTCGCTCGGCTGGACGAGCACGGACGCCGACGTCGACGCCCTGCTCGCAGCCCTGCCGGACGCCGTCGCCCGCGCCCGCGCGGCCTTCTGAGCCGGCCGCGTGCTCGCCTACAATCGTCGGGTTCGCCGGGCGATCCGCCGCGGCGACGTCGGGCCGAGAAAGGGGAGTTTCATGCGGGTGCTGGTGGCGATGTCGGGCGGGGTCGATTCCGCCGTGGCCGCCGCGCGCATGGTGGACGCCGGCCACGACGTCACGGGCGTGCATCTCGCGCTGAGCAAGAACCCGCAGTCGTTCCGGACGGGCGCCCGCGGCTGCTGCTCGCTGGAGGACTCCCACGACGCCCGGCGCGCGGCCGACGCGCTCGGCATCCCGTTCTACGTGTGGGACCTGTCCGACCGGTTCGCCGCCGACGTCGTCGACGACTTCCTCGCCGAGTACGCCGCCGGGCGCACCCCGAACCCGTGCCTGCGCTGCAACGAGAAGATCAAGTTCGCCGCCGTGCTCGAGCGGGGCCTCGCGCTCGGCTTCGACGCCCTGGCCACCGGCCACTACGCGCGGCTGACGCGCGACGGCGACACCGTGCTGCTGCACCGCGGCGGCAACGCCGAGAAGGACCAGAGCTACGTGCTCGGCGTCCTGAACCAGCAGCAGTTGCGGCGGGCGCTGTTTCCCCTGGCGGGCACGCCGAAGCCCGAGGTGCGCGCGGAGGCGGCCGCGCGGGGGCTGTCGGTCGCGAAGAAGCCCGACAGCCACGACATCTGCTTCATCCCCGACGGCGACACCGCGGGCTACCTGACCGGCAAGCTCGGGCGCCGCGAGGGCGCGATCGTGGACGCCGACGGCGTCCGGGTGGGCACCCACGACGGGACGCACCGGTACACGGTCGGCCAGCGCCGGGGGCTGCACCTGGGCGTGCCGGCGCCCGACGGGCGTCCGCGCTACGTGCTCGGCATCTCCCCGGCCGACAACACCGTCACCGTCGGCCCGCGGGAGGGGCTGCGCGTCACCGAGCTGACCGGCATCCGGCCCACCTGGACGGCCGACGCGCGGCCCGGCACGTGGCGCGGGCTGGTCCAGGTGCGGGCGCACGGCGAGCCCATGCCGGCGACGATTACCGCCGGGGCGGACGAGGTGCGGGTCGCCCTCGACGAGCCGGCGTACGGCATCGCGCCTGGTCAGGCGGCGGTGTACTACGCCGACGATCTGGTCGTCGGCGCCTGCACCGTCGCCCGGACGACCCCGGCCGCGGAGGCCGCGTGAGCGGGGCGACCGTCCTCGGATCGCTCCCCGGGCGGGACTTCCCGGCAGCCGCCCGCCTGATGCTGAGCGACGTTCCCGACCTGCCGTGCCTGCCCGAGCTGCCCGCCCGCGGGCCGTGGGCGGGCATGATCGGGCGCGCGGCCGCGCTCCTCGCCGGGCTGGACGCCGAGTTCGCGGCCGGTCAGTGGCGCCTCGCGGCGCACCCCGGCGTCGACCTGCGGCGCGCGCGGGCGACGCTGCGCGACGACCTGGACATCCTGGAAGAGGCCGCCGACGGTTACTCCGGGCCGCTGAAGGTGCAGGTGACCGGCCCGTGGACGCTCGCGGCGTCCGTGTTCCTGCCGCTCGGCGGACGCCTGCTCGCCGACCGCGGGGCGCGCCGCGACCTCGCGCAGTCGCTCGCGGCCGGGGTGGCCGACCACGTGGCGGAGGTGGCCCGGCGGGTGCCCGGGGCCGTCGTGCGGCTGCAGGTCGACGAGCCGTCGTTGCCGGCCGTGCTCGCGGGCACGGTGCCGACCGAGGGCGGGTACTTCCGGCACCGGGCCGTCGAGGCGTCCGAGGCCGCGGAGCGGCTCGCCGAGTTCGCCGCGCTGACGCCCGACGCGCTGGTCCACTGCTGCGCGCCCGACGTCCCGGTGGGGCTGCTCACCCGCACCGGACGCGACGGGGCCGGCTTCGCCGGCCTCAGCCTGGACGCCGCCCTCGTCGGGCGGCTCGACCCGATCGCCGAGGCGGTCGAGCGCGGCGTCGACCTGTACTGGGGCGTGACGAGCGGGCCGGAGGCGTCCGACGCGATCGTCTCGCGGACGCTGGCGCACCTGCGCCCGCTGGAGCTGGGCGAGACCCTGGCCGACCGGCTGTGGCTGACGCCCGCCTGCGGGCTGGCCGGGCTGAGCGTGCCGGAGGTGCCGCGCGTCCTCGCCTCGCTGCGGACGGCTGCGGCCGACGTGCAGGACGCGCTGCGCTCCTAGTCGCACCCGGGTGCGACGAGGGTCGGCGACGATCGCGCGGGCCCGGCGAACGGGCCGCGGGAGGCTCCGGGCGGGCATAGGCTGAGCGCATCACCCAGCCGCGACCTGCGAGGAACCGATGCCCGAGATCTCCCAACAGTCCCACGTCCTGCGTCCCGCCGACCTGCCCGGCATCGACCGCGGCCGCGGCGCCCGGACGACCCCGCTGGTCACCGTGGGTCGCGGCGCGACGGCGTTCATCAACGGGCGCACCGAGTTCGGCCCGGGGGCCTCGATCGCGCACCACACGCACAACGTCCCCGAATCGGTGCTGCTGGCGCAGGGAGCCGCGATCGTCGACATCGACGGCGTCGAGCACGAGCTGAGCGTGGGCGACGTGGCCTTCGTGCCGGCGAACGTTCCGCACCACTTCACGAACGCGTCCGACTCCGAGCCGGCCGCGATCTTTTGGACCTACGGCTCGCTGGACGCCACGCGCACCAAGGTGTCCGACGGCGTCCGGGAGCGCATCGACGTCGAGCAGGGCTCCCTGGGTGAGGAGCCGATGAAGCTCGTCCGCGAGCAGGTGGAGCTGCACGTGGCCGAGGGGCAGGACGCCCCGTTCATCTCCGCGGTCGCGCAGGCCACCACGGTGTTCCAGGGGGCCGAGGGCTGCCGGTCGTTCCACCTGGAGAAGTCGGTCGACAAGCCGGGTCACTACCGCCTGATCGTGCAGTGGGAGACCATCGAGCACCACACCGAGATCTTCCGCAGCGGCGACCGGTTCATCCGGTGGCGCGAGCTGGTCAGCCCCTTCCTCGCCGAGCCGCCGGCCGCCGAGCACTTCGTCGAGGTGTACACCGGCTTCTGAGCAGGCGCTTCGTTCATCGGACGCCGCGGGCGCGAGTCGCCCGCGGCGTCCTGTTGTCCCGGGCGTCCGGGGGCCGCACCTCGCTGACCCGCCCGCGGGGGCGTCCGGTTTCGTCGGTGGGAGCCGGTAGGTTTTCCCGCGTGAGTTTGGAGACCGACCGCACCCGGCACCAGGAGTTGGCCGAAGAGATCCGGGCGCATCGCGCCCGCTACTACATCGACGACGCGCCGACCATCAGCGACGGGGAGTTCGACGCGCTCATGGCCGAGCTCCAGGCGCTGGAGGCCGCGCATCCGCAGCTCGTGTCGCCCGACTCGCCGACCCAGCAGGTGGGCGGGTCGGCGTCCGCGACGTTCGCGCCCGTGGTGCACCGGCAGCCGATGATGAGCCTCGACAACGCGTTCTCGACCGACGACGTCCGCAAGTGGGCGGCGCGGCTGGGTCCCGAGCTGCCCGAACTGCTGTGCGAGGTGAAGATCGACGGGCTCGCGCTCGACCTGGTCTACGTCGACCGACGCCTGGTCAGCGCGGCCACGCGCGGCGACGGCCGGGTGGGGGAGGACGTGACGGGCAACGTCCGCACGATCGGGTCGATCCCGAACCGCCTGCCGGCCGAGGCTCCCGACGTCGTCGAGGTGCGCGGCGAGGTGTTCATGCGTCCCGACGACTTCGCCGCGCTCAACGCGCGCTTGGTCGAAGCCGGCAAGACGCCGTTCGCGAACCCGCGCAACTCCGCGGCCGGGTCGCTGCGACAGAAGGATTCGCGGGTGACGGCGTCCCGGCGTCTCGGGTTCTTGTGCCACGGCCTCGGCGAGGTGACGGGCGTGGAGATCGCGCGGCAGTCCGACAGCTACGACCTGCTGGCGAGGTGGGGGCTGCCGGTGAGCAGCCACACCCGCATCGTGCACAGCCTCGACGAGGCGTTCGCCTACATCGACCACTACGGCGAGCACCGCCACGACCTCGAGCACGAGATGGACGGGGTCGTCCTGAAGGTCAACGACCGGGCGCGGCAGCTCGAGCTGGGCTTCACCTCGCGGGCGCCGCGCTGGGCGATCGCGTACAAGTACCCGCCCGAGGAGGTGACGACCACGCTGCTCGACATCCGGGTGAACGTGGGCCGGACGGGCCGCGTCACGCCGTACGCGGTGATGGAGCCGGTCGTCGTCGCCGGTTCGACCGTCGAGCAGGCGACGCTGCACAACGCGTTCGAGGTCGAGCGGAAGGGCGTCCTGATCGGCGACACGGTGATCCTGCGGAAGGCGGGCGACGTCATCCCCGAGATCCTGGGGCCGGTCGCGGCGTTGCGTCCGGCCTACGCGCACCCGTTCGTCATGCCCACCCACTGCCCGGCCTGCGGCACCGAACTCGCCTACGAGAAGGAGGGCGAGAAGGATCTGCGCTGCCCGAACCAGCGCTCGTGCCCCGCCCAACTGCGGGAGCGGCTGTTCCACGTCGCGTCGCGGCAGGCGCTCGACATCGAGACGCTGGGGTGGCAGGCGGCCGACGCGCTGCTGAGCGCCGGGCTGCTCGCCGACGAGGGCGACCTGTTCGCCCTGACCGCCGACGACCTGCTGCGGGCCGATTTCTTCAGAACCAAGGCGGGCAACCTGAAGGCGAACGGCGCGAAGCTGCTCGACAACCTCGAGCAGGCGAAGACGCGGCCGTGGGCGAAGTTCCTGGTCGCGCTGTCGATCCGGCACGTCGGCAAGGGCGTCGCGCCCGACGTCGCGGCGGCGTTCCGCAGCGTCGACGCGCTCCAGGCGGCGAGCCTGGAGGAGCTGTCGGCCGTGGAGGGCATCGGGCCGATCCTTGCCGCGTCCATCACCGACTGGTTCACGGTCGACTGGCACCGCGAGATCGTCCGCAAGTGGCGCGAGGCCGGCTGCGTGCTGGCCGACGCCGAGCCGGAGGCGTCCGGGGAGCCGCAGACGCTGGCCGGGCTGACCGTGGTGGTTACGGGCGCGGTGCCCGGCTACACGCGCGACTCGGCGAACGAGGCGATCGAGGCGCGGGGCGGGAAGGCGTCCGGGTCGGTGAGCAAGAAGACGTCCGTGCTCGTGGCGGGGGAGACGACGGGCTCGAAGTACGTCAAGGCCGAGTCGCTGGGCGTCCCCATCCTGTCCGCGGAGGCGTTCGCCGACCTGCTCGAGCGCGGCGCGGCGGCGGTGCCGGCGTCCGGGGGCGGCGACGGGCCCGAGGTAGGGTGAGCGGCATGGACGGCCTGCACAGCGACCTCGACCTGAACGCGGCCACGTCGCCGCGCGTGCGTCCGCGGGTCGGCGAGTGGGGCCCGCCCGAGGTGCCGACGACGGGGCAGAAGCGCCGCCAGCGCTGGCTGGCGACGCTCGTGTTCGTCGCGGCCGTGCTGGCCATCACCGCGTTCGGCTTCTTCGCCTACCTGCAACTGCGCGGCTGATCGCCGCCGACGAAACGGCCCGCCGAGGGGCACGTTCTCCGGGGCGCCGCACAGCGGCCCCCCAAGACAGCGCAGCGGCCGGCCGGGCCGAAGGGCCCCACCGGCCGCTGTGTCGCGGCGCTGCCGGACGCCTACCGCGGGATGTTGCGGATGTTCGACTTCGCCATCGCGACCGCTTCCCCGGCGCCGCGGTTCAGCACGATCTTGCTCATGGCCGTCGCGAACCCGAACACCTGCTGGCTCGTGACCTCGGGCGGCAGCGAGAGCGCCTTGGGGTCGGTCACGATGTCGACCAGCGCCGGGCCGCGGTGGTCGAAGGCCTCCTTGTAGCCGGACGCCAGCTTCCGCGGGTCGGTGATCCGCACCGCCTTGATGCCCAGCCCCTCGGCTACGGCCGCGTAGTTCGTGGCCGGGACGTCGACGGCGTAGTCGGGCAGGCCATCGACCAGCATCTCGAGCTTCACCATGCCGAGGCTGGAGTTGTTGAAGACGACGATCTTCACCGGCAACTGGTACATCGCGACCGTGACCAGTTCGCCGAGCATCATCGACAGGCCGCCGTCCCCGCTCACGGAGATCACTTGCCGCTGCGGGAACGCCGCCTGCGCGCCGATCGCCTGCGGCAGTGCGTTCGCCATCGAGCCGTGCAGGAAGGACCCGATCAGCCGCCGCGTGCCCATCGGACGCAGGTAGCGCGCCGTCCAGACGTTGCACATGCCGGTGTCGGCGGTGAGGATCGCGTCGCGCGCGGCCAGGTCGTCGAGGATCGACGCTGCGTACTCCGGGTGGATCGGCTTCATCTTCTCGACCTTGCGCGTGTACGCGCCGACCGATTTGGTCATCAGCTTCTCGTGCCGCTTGAGCTGGGCCTTGAGGAAGGCGTCCTTCTTGGGCTTGACCAGGGGGATCAGCGCGCGGACGGTCTCCAGAACGTCGCCGTGGATCGGCAGATCGACGCCCGTGCGGCGCCCCAGCACCTCGCCGGCGCGGTCCACCTGGACGGTCGTGACGCCCGGCAGGAACTGGTTGTACGGGAAGTCGGTGCCCAGCATGATGAGGAGGTCGGCGTCCTGCATGCCCTCGGCCGCCGCGCCGTACCCGAGCAGGCCGGTCATGCCGACGTCGAACGGGTTGTTGTGCTGGATGTACTCCTTGCCGCGCAGCGAGTGGCCGACGGGGGCGGACAGGATGCGGGCCAGCTCGATGACCTCGTCGTGCGCGCCCTTGACGCCGGCGCCGGCGAAGATCGCGACCTTCCCCGCGGAGTTCACGAGGTCCGCGAACTGCTGGACGACCTCGGGCGGCGGGACGACCGCGGGCTCGGCCGTCTTGACGAACCTCGGCGTCGGGACGTTCGCCTCCTCGTCGGCGACGTCGCCCGGCAGCGTGACGACCGAGACGCCCTTGAGCGTGGTCGCGTGCCGGATCGCCGAGTCGAAGACGCGCGGGCTCTGCTGCGGCGTCGAGACGAGCTCGTTGTACACCGAGCACTCCACGAACAGCCGGTCGGGGTGCGTCTCCTGGAAGAAGCTCATGCCGATCTGCGGGCTCGGGATGTGGGACGCGATGGCGAGCACCGGGGCGTGCGAGCGGTTGGCGTCGTAGAGGCCGTTGATGAGGTGCAGGTTGCCCGGGCCGCACGAGCCGGCGCACACGGCGAGTTCGCCGGTGAGCTGCGCCTCAGCGGACGCCGCGAACGCGGCCGCCTCCTCGTGGCGGACGTGCACCCAGTCGATGCCGCCCTTCGCGGCACCGCCGGTGCGGCGGACGGCGTCCACGATCGGGTTCAGGCTGTCCCCGACGATGCCGTAGATGCGCTTGACCCCCGCATCCATGAGTTGGGCGATGATCTGGTCTGCGAGCTTCACTAGTTCTCCTGGATCGGTCGATGACGGGTGCCCCCGCAAAGATTCCGGAGCAACGGTATGCCGAGGATCAGCGGGGTGACGAGGGACTTCGCCGTGGGCGGACGGAGTCGGCGTCGAGGGTGAGGTGTGATCGCGGTCGTGGGCGTCAGCGCTGCTCCGCCAGGGCGGCGAGGTGGCGCAGGCGCGCGATCTCCGACTTGAGGAACGCGGGGCCGCCGGCGCGTCCCAGGACGATCGTGTGCGTGGACGGCGCGCGGCACGGGGCGACCGCGACGATCGTGGCGCCCCAGTCGGGTAGCCACCCGGCGACGAGGTCGTCGGCGTGGGCGGCGTCCAGCGCGCCGAACAGGTGCGCCTGCTCGGGCAGCAGGTCGGGCGCGAGGGGCGTCTTGTGGGCGAGCCGGCCGGTGTCGCGGTCGACGAGCAGCGCCCAGGTGGCGTGGAAGACCTCGGGAGCGGCGTCGGTGAGGATCGTCTCGGCGGCGGCGGGGTGCTCGGCCATCTCGTTCAGCACGTCGACGTCAGCCTGGAGGCCCCAGTTCTCGGGGTAGTAGGAGAGCCACACGACGTCGACGCCTTCGATGGCCGTGCAGGCGGCGACGAGCGAGTCGGGCAGGACGCCGTTCGGCAGGTGCAGCATGAAGTCGTCGACCGCGAACCCCTCGTGCTTCTCCACGATCTCGACGGCGGCGATGTCGGCGCGGACGGTGCCCAGCGCACTCGCGACAGCACCGAGTGAGCCGGGTCGGTCGGGCAGGGCAACGCGCATCAAGAACACGCCCCGAGTCTGGCGCATACGAGTTACGCATGGGTTAAGGCGTCCGGAGTGCAGAACGGACGCCCCGCGCGCGGGGCTCTAGGATAGTCGGGCCTGCGGCCCGAGGGGCCGCGGCTCCGGACAGCCGAACCTGACCACCCGAAGACAGGAGCATCACCGTGGCTTTGAGCCCGACCGATGTCGCGCGGCTCGCGGCGCTCGCGCGCATCGAGCTGACCGAGGAGGAGCTGGCGCGGCTCGCGCCGCAGTTGGAGGTGATCCTGGACGCCGTGGCCGACGTCGCGGAGGTCGCGTCCGAGGATGTGCCGCCGATGTCGCACGCGCTGCCGCTGACGAACGTGTTCCGGGACGACGAGGTGCGTCCGGGGCTCACCGCCGCCGAGGTGCTGGCCGCCGCGCCCGCGGTCGAGGACGACCGCTTCCGCGTCCCGCGGATCTTGGGGGAGGGAGCATGAGCGCCGCGATCGTCCGGGCGACCGCGGCCGAACTGGGCCGGCGGATCGCCGCTCGCGAGCTGACCTCGGTCGAGGTCACGCAGGCGTTCCTCGACCGCATCGCCGCCCACGACGGCGCGATCAACGCCTTCCTGCACGTGGACGCCGCCGGTGCGCTCGAGCAGGCTGCCGCCGTCGATGCGCGGCTGGACGCGGGGGAGAAGCTGGGCCCGCTGGCGGGCGTCCCGGTGGCGCTGAAGGATCTGTTCTGCCAGCGCGGCGTCCCGACGACGGCGGCGTCGGCGATCCTGGCCGGCTGGGAGCCGCCCTACGACGCCACGGTGACGCGGCGGCTGAAGGACGCGGGCCTCGTCATCCTGGGCAAGACGAACCTCGACGAGTTCGCCATGGGCTCCTCGACGGAGAACTCCGCGTTCGGCCCCACGCACAACCCGTGGGACGTCGAGCGCATCCCCGGCGGGTCGGGGGGCGGCTCGGCGGCCGCGCTGGCCGCCTACCTCGCGCCGCTCGCGATCGGGACGGACACGGGCGGGTCGATCCGCCTGCCGGCGTCCGTCACGGGCACGGTCGGCGTGAAGCCGACCTACGGCGGGACGTCGCGGTTCGGCGTGATCGCGATGGCGTCCTCGCTGGATCAGCCGGGCCCCTGCGCGCGCACGGTCGAGGACGCCGCCCTCCTGCACGAGGTCATCGCCGGCCACGATCCGGCCGACTCGACGTCCATCGACGCGCCGGTGCCGCCTGTGAGCGAGGCGGCCCGCTCGGGAGACGTCGCGGGGCTGCGCGTGGGCGTGGTGAAAGAGCTGGGCGGCGAGGGCTACGAGCCGGGCGTCGAAGAGCGGTTCGCCGAGGCGCTGGACGCCCTGCGCGCCGCCGGGGCCGAGGTCGTGGAGGTCTCCTGCCCGAACTTCACCTACGCGCTGGGTGCGTACTACCTGATCATGCCCAGCGAGGTGAGCAGCAACCTGGCCCGCTACGACGCGATGCGCTACGGCCTGCGCGTGGGCGACGACGGCACGCGCAGCGCCGAGGAGGTCATGAACCTCAGCCGCGGCGCCGGCTTCGGCGACGAGGTGAAGCGCCGCATCATCATCGGCACGTACGCGCTCAGTTCGGGCTACTACGACGCCTACTACGGGTCGGCGCAGCAGGTCCGCACGCTGATCGCGCGCGACTTCGACGCCGCGTTCGAGCAGGTGGACGTCCTCGTCTCGCCCTCGACGCCGACCGTGGCGTTCCCGCTGGGCGAGCGCGTCGCCGACCCGCTCGCGATGTACGCGGCCGACCTGTGCACGATCCCGTCGAACCTGGCCGGCAACGCGTCGGCGTCGTTCCCGTGCGGCCTGTCGGACGGCTTGCCCGTCGGCTTCCAGGTCATGGCCCCGCCGTTGGCCGACGACCGGCTCTACCGGGTGGGGGCGGCGCTCGAGCGCGCGCTCGCCGGCGCGGGGGGCTGCGTCCTGTGCGACGCGCTCGCCGACGGCCCCGCGGGGGCCTACCTCGACGTGGCGAAGGAGGCCTGACATGGACGACCTGATGGACTACGACGACGCGATGGCGGCCTACGACACCGCGCTCGGGCTGGAGGTGCACGTCGAGCTGAACACAGCGTCCAAGATGTGGTGCGGCTGCACCACGGCGTTCGGCGGCGAGCCGAACACGCACGTGTGCCCGGTGTGCCTCGGGCTGCCCGGCTCGCTGCCGGTGGTGAACGGCAAGGCGGTGGAGTCGGCGATCAGGATCGGGCTGGCCCTGAACTGCTCGATCGCGCGCTGGTGCCGGTTCGCGCGCAAGAACTACTTCTACCCCGATATGCCGAAGGACTACCAGATCAGCCAGTACGACGAGCCGCTGTGCTTCGACGGGCACGTGGACGTCGAGGTCGACGGCGAGACCCACACGATCGAGATCGAGCGCGTCCACATGGAGGAGGACGCCGGCAAGCTCACGCACGTGGGGGGCGCGACCGGGCGCATCCAGGGCGCGGACCACTCGCTGCTCGACTACAACCGGGCGGGCGTCCCGCTGATGGAGATCGTGACCAAGCCCGTGCTGGGGCTGGGGGAGAAGACCCCGCAGGTGGCCCGGGCCTACATGTCGCTGCTGCGCGATCTGATGCGCGCCCTCGGCGTGTCGGAGGCGCGCATGGAGCGCGGGAACATGCGCTGCGACGCCAACGTGTCGCTGATGCCGAAGGGGTCGTCCGAACTCGGCACGCGCACGGAGACGAAGAACGTGAACTCGCTGCGGTCGGTGGAGGGCGCGCTGACGTTCGAGATCCGGCGGCAGGCCGCGGTGCTGGGCGCCGGCGGTCGCGTCACCCAGGAGACCCGCCACTGGCACGAGGAGGGGCACACCTCCCCTGGGCGCAGCAAGGAGCAGGCGGAGGACTATCGGTACTTCCCCGAGCCCGACCTCGTCCCGGTGGCGCCGAGCCCCGAGTGGGTCGAGCAGCTGCGCGCGACGCTGCCCGAGCCGCCCGCCGCACGGCGGGCCCGGCTCGAGCGCGAGTGGGGCTTCTCCGAGTTGGAGATGCGCGACGTCGTCGCGGCGGACGCCGTGGGCACGATCGAGGCGACCGTCGCGGCCGGGGCGTCCCCGCAGGCCGCGCGCAAGTGGTGGCTCGGCGAGCTCGCGCGGCGCGCGAACGAGGCCGGCGTCGAGCTGGACGCCGTCGGCATGACGCCCGCCCAGGTCGCCGAGCTGCAGGGGCTCGTCGAGGCGAAGACCATCAACGACGGGCTGGCGAGGCAGGTCATCGACGGCGTGCTCGCCGGCGAGGGCTCGCCGCCGGAGGTCGTGGACGCCCGCGGGCTGGCGATCGTCTCCGACGACGGAGCCCTGCTCGAGGCCGTGGACGCCGCGATCGCGGCGAACCCGGACGCCGTCGCGAAGGTCCGCTCGGGCAAGACGCAGGCCATCGGCGCGCTGATGGGGTCGGTCATGCGGTCGATGAAGGGCAAGGCGGACGCCGGCCGCGTCCGGGAGCTGCTGGCCGAGCGGATCGGGTGAGCGACCGGACGGCGTCCCGCTGGTGACCCGGGCGACCGGGCGTCCGGCGGGAACTCCCGGCAACCCGATCTGACTGGGCGAAACCCGTGCGAGGATGAAACGCACACTCACCGCAGAGTCACGAAAGGCACACCATGGAACTCCGCTCCGACGCGCAGTACTCCCTCGTCATCCCGACGTCGATGGGCGTCCGGATCACGCCGCAGGACCGCCAGCCGGTGCATACGTCCGACCGCTTCTTCCTGCAGGTCACCAGCGCCGAGAGCAACGTGGCGAGCGTCGTCGCGTACTTGGGCGAGCCGACGAAGGTGCTCACCGCCTTCGTGAAGGACTCGCCGATCTCGCTGATGATCAAGTCGAACCTGCGTTCGCGCTTCATGGACTACGAAGGCCCCGACATCGAGCAGGGGGACGCCTGGGGGTACCGGCACCAGTTCAACATCGCCGACTCGGGCTACGGCGGACGCGGGCCGCGCGTCTGGAACGACCGCGCCGGCGAGGTCGGCCGCGAGCTGAGCGCCGACCAGTTCGACCTCGACCGGCTGTTCGGCGAAGAGGGCGTGAAGATCCTGCACCTGTCGGGCCTGATCGCAGCGTTGAGCCCGAAGACGTCCGCGTTCTGCGTCGAGCTGGCCAAGGCCGCGAAGAAGCACGGGACGCGCGTCGCGATGGACCTGAACTACCGGGCGTCCTTCTGGGAGGGCCGCGAGGACGAGCTGAGCAAGGCGTTCCACGAGATCGCCGAGAACTGCGACATCCTGTACGGCAACGAGGAGGACTTCCAGCTCTGCCTTGGCATCGAGGGCCCCGAGGCCGGCGGCAAGTCGATCGACGACAAGATCGAGGACTTCAAGGCCATGATCGGCCGCATCAAGGAGGCGTACCCGGGCGCCCACTACATCGGGACGTCGCTGCGCGAGGTCGTGTCGGCCAACCAGCACAAGTGGGGCATCCTGCTGTGGAACGACGGCGAGTTCTACCTCGCCCCGCTGCGCGACATCGACGTCATCGACCGCATCGGCGGCGGCGACGGGTCGGTGGGCGGCGTCCTGTACGGCATCCTGAAGGGCTGGTCGGTCGAGCAGTGCGCCCAGTTCGGCTGGGCGACCGGCGCGCTGGCGGCGACGTCGCTCTACGACTACGGAGCCCCTGCCGATGAGGAGCAGGTCTGGGCCCTGTGGAAAGGCAACGCCCGCGTGAAGCGGTGAGCGTGGGGTCGCGACCTCGACGACGCTCGCCGCACGTCGACGACCTTCTCTCCACCTAGCAGACAAAAACCGACCTCGCGCGTGCCACAACACGCGCGAGGTCGGTTTTCGTCGTCGAGGTGAGGGCGGCGTCCCTGCCGAACACCGATGCGCGCCCTGTGGACGAGGGAATTGGTATCCACAGATCCGTCCTGCGGCCCCGGCGACGGCGTCCCGTTTGCTGGAGTGGGGTCATGCACCACGACCTGTTCACCACAGCCCGCCTGCGCGAGGTGGGCGTCGACGAGAGCGAGCAACGACGGCTGGTCCGCGCGGGGGAACTGATCCGCGTCCGCCACGGGGTCTATCGGCCGGGCGGGCACCTCGACCCCGAGGCCGAGCACCTGATGAGCGTCCGGGGCACGGTCCCGCTCCTGGATGGTCGGGCGGTCGTGAGCCACGCGTCCGCTGCCGTCCTGCACGCCCTGCCCGTGCCCCGGTCGACGCTGAAGCGCGTCTGCGTCACCCGGCCCGGCGCGAGCCGCGGGTACCAGACCAAGGCCCTGCGCGTCCGCGGTTGCCCGGTCAGCGCCGACGAGATCGTCGAGGTCGACGGGCTGCGGGTGACCTCGCCCGCTCGGACCGCGGTCGACCTCGCCCGGGAGTTGGCGTTCCCCTGGGCCGTCGGGGTCGTCGACGCGGCCCTTCGGTCGGGCGTCCGGAAGGACGTCCTCCGCGATCACGTCGTGGCGGGCGCGCGCTGGCCGGGAAACAGCCGGGCGCGGGCAGCCGTCGAGTTCTCGGACGGTCGCTCGGAGTCGGTCGGCGAGTCCCGCAGCCGCGTGCTCTTCGCTCAGGCGGGTCTCCCACCGACGGCCCTCCAATATGGGGTGGCGTGGAACGGGACGTTCGTCGGGCGCGCGGATTTCGCGTGGGAGGACCGGGGCGTCCTGGGGGAGTTCGACGGCCTGGCGAAGTACGGACGCCTCCGGCATCCCGACGAGACCGTCGCGGACGCGGTGGTTCGCGAGAAGGTCAGGGAGGACCGGCTGCGGGACGCCGGTTACCTCGTCGTGCGTTGGACCGACGCCGAGCTGGACGCCCCCTCCATGCTGCTGCGCCGCGTCCGCGCCGTGCTGGACGCCGGCCCGGGGCGGATCGTGCGGTGACGGCACCTCGACGACGATCTGCCCACCTTGCAGACATTCACCTCACCTCGACGTCGAAAACCGACCTTGCGCGTGTTGTGGCACGCGCGAGGTCGGTTTTCGATGTCGAAGTGGGGTGCGCCGACCGGGGAAGCGTCGATCGGGGGTGCGCCGACCAAGGGCCGCCGCGTCCGAGACCTACGCCCGCTTCAGGCGCATGATCGCGCCGGGCTCGCCGATGAACCGGACGACCGCGGCGTCCCGGCGACCGAAGGCGAAGAGCAGCAACTCGGACGGCTTCCCGATCACGGTCACGATCTGGGCTCCGGGGGAGGCGTGCAGCGACTCCCCGGTGCCCTCGCGCTCCAGCACGACCCCGTCGGGCGACCGGCGCAACAGGAGGCGTCCCATCGACGAAAGGCGGGCCCACAAGGCGTCCTCCATGCCGTCGGGGAGCTCGCGCGGCGCCAGGCCCGCGGGCCTGCGGACGTCTTCGGTGTGCACGAAGTACTCCGTCAGGTTGCCCTTCTCGTCCATGCCGGGCAGCGAGAAGGGCGACAGCGGCGGCGGCCCGTTGCGGACCGCGCTCACCAGCCCGTCGAAGCCGAGCCGCTCCTGGGCGGCGCGCATCCGGCCGTCCAGCAGGCCGGCCAGCGGCGGGATCGCCATGCCGGACGCGGCCCACGTCTCGTACTCGCGCACGTACAGGTGGGCGGCCAGGTCGGACGCCGTCCACCCCTCACACAGCGTCGGGGCGTCGGGGCCGGCTTCGGACAGGGCGTCGCAGCAGGCGTCGCGCTCGTGCTTGGCGTACATGGGTCCGACCCTAGCGCGACCGCTCGCCGCGCTCAGCACGCCGGACGCCGCGGGCGCCGGCCCATCCCAGCGGACGCCCGGCAACAAGCGTGGACGGAGCGCCGTGGAAGAATGGCGAACATGCCCACCGACCTTCCCGACGACCTCGCCGCGCGAGTGACGTTCAACGAGGCCGGGCTCGTGCCGGCCGTGGTGCAGGACGCGACGTCCCGCGAGGTGCTGATGATGGCGTGGATGAACGCCGAGGCCCTGGCCCACACGCTCGCGACGCGTCAGGGCACCTACTGGTCGCGCAGCCGACGGGAGTTGTGGGTGAAGGGGCTGACGTCGGGGCACACGCAGCGCGTGCGGGAGGTGCGCCTCGACTGCGACGGCGACACCGTCCTCGTGACGGTCGACCAGACCGGCGGGGCCTGCCACACCGGCGACCGCACCTGCTTCGACGCCGACCTCGTCCTGGCCGACGACACGGCCACGGCGGACGCCGCGGGCCCCGCATTTGCGGCCCCCGCGTCCCCCGCACCTGCTGCCCCCGATCAGCGCACCCCTGAGCCGAAGGAGGCCCGATGACTCTGACCATCACGCCCGACCTCGCGGGGTTCAAGGCGGCGGCGTCCGAGCGCGGGCGCCGCGTCGTCTCGGTGTACACGCGCCTCCTCGCCGACGACTTCACCGCGGTGGGCCTCTATCACCACCTGTGCGGCGACCGGAAGAACACGTTCCTCTTCGAGTCGGCCGAGGGCGGGGTGTTCTCCCGGTACTCGTTCCTCGGGGTCAACGCCGCCGCCACGCTCGTCGAGCGCGACGGGCAGGCGGTCTGGACGTGGGCGGGCCGCGAGATCGAAGGCCTGCCGACCGGGGGCGACCCGCTCGAGGTCATGCGCGAGACGCTCGCCGCGCTTCACACGCCGCGCGTCGAGGGGCTGCCGGCGCTCACATCGGGGCTGGTGGGGTACCTGGGCTACGATGTCGTCCGGCGGCTGGAGCGCGTCCCCGACGACAACCCCGACGACCTCGGCATCCCCGAACTGGTGATGATGCTCGTCACCGACATGGCCGTCCTCGACCTGCACACCGGCGAGGTCTGGCTCATCGCCAACGCGATCAACTTCGACGACTCCGACGAGCGGGTGGAGGAGGCCTACGCGGACGCCTGCGCCCGCGTCCAGGCGATGGCCGACCGGCTCACCGAGCCCGCGGAGCCCCTGGTGGCGACCCGGTCGGCGGAGGCGTCCGGCGAGGTCGTCCGGCAGCGGACGCAACCCGAGTTCGAGGCGTCCGTGCGCGCGGCCGTGGAGGAGATCAAGGCCGGCGAGGCCTTCCAGATCGTGGTGAGCCAGCGCTTCGAGACGCCGTGCCCCGCGGACGCCCTCGACGTCTACCGCGTCCTCCGCGGCACGAACCCGAGCCCCTACCTCTACCTGCTGCGGCTCGAGGGCCTCGACATCGTCGGGTCCAGCCCCGAGGCGCTCGTCACGGTGACCGACCGGCGCGTCACGACGCACCCGATCGCCGGCAGCCAGCCCCGCGGGGCGACCCTGGAGGAGGACGCCGCCCTGCAGGCCCGCCTCGAGGCCGACCCCAAGGAGCGCGCCGAGCACCTCATGCTCGTCGACCTGGGGCGCAACGACCTGGGCCGCGTCTGCGTCCCGGGAACGGTGTCGGTCATCGAGTTCATGAAGGTCCGCAAGTACAGCCACATCCAGCACCTGGAGTCGACGGTCGTGGGCGAGTTGCGTCCCGAGCACACCGCGCTGGACGCCACCGTCGCCTGCTTCCCGGCCGGCACGCTCTCGGGCGCCCCGAAGGTGCGCGCGATGGAGATCATCGACCGGCTCGAGGTGAGCCGCCGCGGGCTCTACGGCGGCGTCGTCGGCTACTTCGACTTCGCGGGCAACTCCGACGTGGCGATCGCGATCCGCACGGCCGTGCTGAAGGAGGGGCGGGCGTTCGTCCAGGCCGGCGGCGGCATCGTCGCCGATTCGGTCCCGGCGTCGGAGGATCTGGAGTCCCGCAACAAGGCGGCGGCAGCGCTGCGGGCCGTCGCGACGGCGTCCGGGCTGGTGCGGCTCGGCGACGCGCGCGAGGGGGATGCCTGACGTGCGGCCCGGCCCCGTGCTCGCCTTGTGGGTGACGGGCGCGGCGACGCTCGTCGCGGCGTCCCAGTCGTGGTTCTCGGCCGAGGGCACCGTCGCGACGCACGTCACCGGCACCGAGGCCACCGGCGGTCAGGCGCAGGCGCTCGCGCTGGTCGCGCTCGCGGGCGTCCTGGCGACGCTGGCCGTCCGGGGGAACGGACGCCGCGTCCTCGGCGTGGTGCTCGCCGCGATCTACGCGTGGGCGGCCGTCGTGGGGGCGCAGGCGTCCGGGCGGGCGCCGGAGGGCGCGACGTTCGGAGCCGGCGCGCCGGTGCCGACGGGCTGGTCGTGGGCCTACGCCGGGGCGGCCGCGCTGGGGGCCTTGGCCGCCGCGTGGCTGGCGTGGCGGCCGCGGCGGGCCGGGTCGGCGGCGTCCACGGGCGCGAGCGCGCCGCTGGATGATTCGCTGACTTCCTGGAAAGCTATGGACGTCGGCGTCGATCCCACCGCCGACGAAGTCGAGGAGAAGAAGGACGAGCGATGACGCAGCAGCCCAGCGATCAGACCCAGCGCCACGGCGCGCACGCCGCACTCGCCCCCGGCCAGACCCCGAAGTACCACCACGGCCGCTCGCCGGCGTCCTGGGCGGGCAGCATGATCGCCCTGGTGGGCTTCGTGATCGCGGCGGTCGGGTTCTTCCTGGACCTCAACGTGCCCCTGATCGTCATCGGGCTCGTGGTCGCGGTCGGCGGGGCGCTGGTCGGCGGCCTGATGGCGCGGGCCGGGCTCGGCCAGGTCTGGGAGTGAGCGTGGGCGTCCTCGACGACATCATCCTGGGCGTCCGCGACGACCTCGCCGAGCGCGAGGCGCGGCGTCCGCTGGACGACCTCGTGGACGCCGTCGCAGGCCTTCCGCCCACCCGCGACCCGCTGCCGCGCTTCCGCGCGCCCGAGCTCGCGGTGATCGCGGAGGTGAAGCGGGCCAGCCCCAGCAAGGGTCACCTGGCCGACATCCCCGAGCCCGCCGACCTGGCGCGCGAGTACGAGGCCGGGGGAGCGGGGGCGATCTCGGTGCTCACCGAGCAGCGGCGCTTCCACGGCAGTCTGGACGACCTGGTGGCCGTCCGCGCGGCCGTCGAGACCCCGGTGCTCCGCAAGGACTTCATCGTCACCGACTACCAGCTCTACGAGGCGCGCGCCGCAGGCGCCGACCTCTGCCTGCTCATCGTCGCCGCCCTGAGCGACCTCGAGCTGAACCGCCTGCTCGCCCTCGCCGGCGACTTGGGCCTGACCGCCCTGGTCGAGGTCCACACGCCCGACGAGACCCGGCGGGCCGTCGACACGGGGGCCGCGCTGCTCGGCGTCAACAACCGCAACCTCCAGACTCTGGACGTCGACCTCGCCCAGTTCGAGAAGCTGGTTGATTTGATTCCGGACGATCGGGTGAGGGTCGCCGAGTCCGGCATCCTGTCCACCGCCGACGTCGCGCGTGTGGCGGAGGCGGGCGCCGACGTGGTGCTGGTCGGCGAGGCGCTGGTCACCGGCGGCAACCCCCGCCAGGCGGTCGCCGACTTCACGACGGTCGGCAGCGTCGCCAAGGGCGCGCTGCGGGCCAGTCAGCTATAGAGGAGAGACAACGTGACACTGCCCGATTCCTCGGGCCACTACGACGTCTTCGGGGGCAGGTTCGTCCCCGAGGCCCTGTACGCGGCCCTCGGCCAACTGGAGAGCGAGTTCACCGCGGCGCTGGCCGACCCCGATTTCGTCGCCGAACTGAACCGGTTGCTGCGCGACTACGCGGGGCGTCCGTCTCCCATCACGGAGGCCCGGCGCCTGAGCGAGGAGGCCGGCAACGCGCTCATCCTGCTCAAGCGGGAGGACCTGAACCACACCGGCAGCCACAAGATCAACAACGTCCTCGGCCAGGCCCTGCTGACCAAGCGCATGGGCAAGAAGCGGGTGATCGCCGAGACCGGCGCGGGCCAGCACGGCGTCGCGACCGCGACGGCCGCCGCGCTGCTCGGCCTGGAGTGCCGCGTCTACATGGGCAAGGTCGACACCGACCGCCAGGCGCTCAACGTGGCCCGCATGCAGTTGCTGGGCGCCGAGGTCGTCGCCGTCGAGGCCGGCTCCAAGACGCTCAAGGACGCGATGAACGAGGCCATGCGCGACTGGGTCGCGAGCGTCGACGACACGCACTACCTGATCGGCACGGTCGCGGGGCCGCACCCGTTCCCGAAGGTCGTCAAGGAGTTCCAGCGCGTCGTCTCCACCGAGGCGCGCCGGCAGATCCTGGACGCCTACGGCGAGCTTCCCTACGCGGTCGCGGCCTGCGTGGGCGGCGGGTCCAACGCCATGGGCATGTTCGCCGACTTCATCGACGACCCCGCGGTGAAGCTCTACGGGTTCGAGGCCGGCGGCGAGGGCATCGAGACCGGCCACCACGCGAGCTCGATCACGGGCGGGTCGATCGGCGTCCTGCACGGCATGCGCACCTACGTCCTGCAGGACGAGGACGGGCAGACCGTCGAGAGCCACTCCATCTCCGCCGGGCTCGACTACCCCGGCGTCGGCCCCGAGCACTCCTACCTCGCGGCGACCGGACGCGCGACCTACGAGCCGGTCACCGACGCCGAGGCGATGGAGGCCTTCGAGCGCCTCACGCGCCTGGAGGGCATCATGCCGGCGATCGAGTCGGCGCACGGCCTCGCGGGGGCGATGCGGCTCGGCCGGCGCCTCGCCGAGGAGCAGCCGGAGCTGCGTCCGATCATCTGCGTCTGCCTGTCCGGACGCGGCGACAAAGACGTGGCGACGGCCCTGGAGTGGTTCGGCCTCGACGGCCGTCCCAACGACACGGTGGGGGGCGCGAAGTGAGCGGCGTCCTGACCAGCGCCGGCAAGTCCGGCCAGGCGTACCTGCGGGCCCGCGAGGAGGGCCGGGCGGCCCTCGTCGGCTACCTGCCGGTCGGCTACCCCGACGTCCCGACGTCGTACCGGGCGCTCGCCGCGCTGTGCGGCGACGGCGACTCCCCGGGCGTCGACCTGGTCGAGATCGGGCTGCCGTACTCCGACCCGATGATGGACGGCCCCGTCATCCAGCGCGCCGGCACGAGCGCGCTGGAGCGCGGCGTCCGGACGCGGGACGTCTTCGGCGCGATCGAGGCCATCGCCGCCACCGGGACGCCCGCCGTCGCCATGACCTACTGGAATCTCGTCGACCACTACGGCGTGGACGCCTTCGCCCGCGACTTCGCGAACGCCGGCGGCTGCGGGCTCATCACCCCCGATCTCACCCCGAACGAGGCCGACGACTGGATGGCCGCCTCCGACGCCCACGGGCTCGACCGGATCTTCCTGGTCGCCCCGTCGTCGTCCGACGAGCGCATCGTCTCGACCGCGCGCGCGTGCCGCGGGTGGGTGTACGCGACGGCCGTCATGGGCGTCACGGGCGCGCGGCAGTCCACGTCGAGCGCGGCCCCCGAGCTGGTCGCCCGCCTGCGCGACCTGGCCCCCGACGTGCTCGTCGGCGTCGGGCTGGGCGTCTCGAACGGCGACCAGGCCGCCGAGGTCGGGGCGTTCGCGGACGGTGTGATCGTCGGGTCCGCGTTCGTCCGGACGCTGCTCGCCGCCGAGGACGCCGGCCGTCCCGACGACCTGAGCGCCCTGCGCGAGGTCGTGGCCGACCTAGCGGCGGGCGTCCGCCGCTCCCGGGAGTCCTGACGGTGACCGCGCCCGCCCCCTTGGTCGTCCCGTTGCCGACCCTGCCGCCGCTGTTCATCCCGTCCCCGCCGTTCAACGCGTTCCACCTGGGCCCGGTGACGATCCACGTCTACGCGCTCACGATGCTGACGGCGATCTTCACCGCCTACCTGATCGGCTCGCGGCGCTTCCAGGACCGCGGCGGCAGCGAGGACGACTTCGGAACGATCGTCATGTGGGCGGTCCCGTTCGGCATCGTGGGGGCGCGCACGTATCACGTCCTGACGCACTGGGGAGACTACTTCGGCCCGGGCCACATGAACCCGTTCGCGATCTGGGAGGGCGGCATCGCGATCTTCGGGTCGCTGCTCGGCGGGGCGCTGGGCGCGTACATCGGGGCGCGCCGGTGCGGCGTCCGGCTGCTGTCGTTCGGGGACGCCATCGCCCCCGGCCTGGCCGTCGGCCAGGCCATCGGACGCCTCGGGAACTGGTTCAACCAGGAGCTGTTCGGCTACCCGACGACCCTGCCGTGGGGGCTCGAGATCGACCCGGCTCACCGGCCGCCGGGCTTCGAGCAGTACGCGACGTTTCACCCGACGTTCGCCTACGAGCTGCTCCTGAACCTGCTGGCCGCGCTGCTGCTGGTCTGGCTCGCGCGGCGCCTCGACCTCGGCCACGGCCAGGTCTTCGCCCTCTACGTGGCCTGCTACGGGGCGATCCGCGTCGTCATCGAGGGGATGCGCACGGACTTCTCCTACTACCTCGGCCCGCTGCGCACGAACCAGGTGACCGCCCTGGTCGTGTGCGTGGGCGGCCTGATCGCGTTCGCGGCTCTGCGCCGGGCCTTCCCCCGCGCGGAGGCGTCCGTCTACAGTGACGGGCACCGCGAGCAGGACGCCGCGGCCCGCGGCCGGGTCGCCTCCTGAACAAACCGGCCCTTTTACCTCGTCGTCACACGCTTTGTCGATCGCCGATACAGCGCCGACTGGGCCACCCCCGTCTGTATGATCGCGTCGCCGCAGTTGCGCCAGAAGAAGGAGATCAGATGGTTGCGATGTCTCTGCCCGCCCGTCCGGCGGAGGGTCTGTACCGCCCCGAGTACGAGCACGACGCCTGCGGCGTCGCGTTTGTGGCTCAGTTGAGCGGTGTGGCCACGCACGAGATCGTCGAGCAGGGCATCACCGCTCTGCTGAACCTCGACCACCGCGGCGCGACGGGGGCCGACGCGGCCGCGGGCGACGGCGCCGGCATGCTGCTCCAGGTGCCCGACAAGCTGCTGCGCGACAGCGTCGACTTCATCCTCCCCGACCCCGGCCACTTCGCCGTGGGCCTGGCCTTCCTGCCGCAGGACGCGATCGACCGCGCCACCGCGAAGCGCACCATCGAGTACATCGCGATCGAGGAGGGCCTGCGGGTGCTCGGCTGGCGCCGGGTGCCGACGACCTCCGACACGCTGAGCCCGATCTCGGTCGAGGTCATGCCGAGCTTCGAGCAGCTCTTCGTGAGCGGCCAGCCCGAGGTGTCCGCCGGCATCGATCTCGACCGGCTGGTCTACCCGCTGCGCAAGCGGGCGCAGGCGGAGGCGGGGGTCTACTTCGCGTCCCTGTCGTCGCGCACGCTCGTCTACAAGGGCATGCTCACGACGCAGCAGTTGCCGGAGGTCTTCCCCGACCTGCTCGACGAGCGCACCGAGTCGGCGATGGTGCTCGTGCACTCGCGCTTCTCGACGAACACGTTCCCGAGCTGGGAGCTCGCCCACCCGTACCGGATGCTCGCGCACAACGGCGAGATCAACACCGTGCGCGGCAACCGCAACTGGATGCGGGCGCGCGAGGCCCTGCTCGAGACCGACCTGATCCCGGGCGACCTCAAGCGCTGCTTCCCGATCTGTACGCCCGACGTCTCCGACTCGGCGTCCTTCGACGAGGTGCTGGAGCTGCTGCACCTGGCCGGCCGCTCCCTGCCGCACGCCGTGCTGATGATGATCCCGGAGGCGTGGGAGAACAACCCGAACATGGATCCGGCCCGCCGTGATTTCTACCGCTACCACAGCTCGCTCATGGAGCCGTGGGACGGCCCGGCGGCCGTGTGCTTCACCGACGGTTCGCTCATTGGCGCGACGCTCGACCGCAACGGCCTGCGTCCGGGGCGCTTCTGGGTGACGGACGACGGGCTGGTCGTGTTCGCGTCCGAGGCCGGCGTCCTCGACATCGATCCCGCGAAGGTCGTCGAGAAGGGACGCCTCCAGCCCGGCCGCATGCTGCTGGTCGACGTCGAGCGCCATCGCCTGGTGAACGACGACGAGATCAAGGCGTACCTGGCGGCCGAGCAGCCGTACGGCGAGTGGGTCGAGAAGGGTCACCTGAACCTGGACGACCTGCCCGAGCGGCAGCACGTCGTCCACAGCACGGCGTCCGTGACGCGCCGGCAGCAGGTCTTCGGCTTCACGCAGGAGGAGCTGAAGGTCCTCATCGCGCCCATGGCGCAGACCGGCGCCGAGCCCATCGGGTCGATGGGCAACGACGCGCCGCTGGCGGCGATCACCGAACGCCCGCGGCTGCTGTTCGACTACTTCGCGCAGCTCTTCGCGCAGGTGACGAACCCGCCGCTCGACGCCATCCGCGAGGAGATGGTGACGTCACTGGCCTCCACGGTCGGGCCCGAGGGCAACCTGCTGCAGTCGGGGCCGGATTCGTGCCACCAGATCGTGATCCCGTTCCCCGTGCTCGATTCCGACGAGCTCGCCAAGCTCGTGCGCATCAACCGCGACGGCACGATGCCCCACTACGACAGCCACGTCGTGCGCGGCCTGTACCGGCTGCTCGGCGGCGGAGAGGAGTTGGAGCGGCGCATCGACGAGATCTGCGCCGAGGTCAGCGAGGCCATCGAGCGGGGCGCGCGCATCATCATCCTGTCCGACCGGCACAGCAACATCGACTACGCGCCGATCCCGTCGCTGCTGCTGACCGCCGCCGTCCACCACCACCTGGTGCGCGAGAAGACGCGCACGCAGGTGGGCCTGATCGTGGAGGCGGGCGACGTCCGCGAGGTGCACCACGTCTCGCTGCTCGTCGGGTACGGCGCCTCGGCGGTCAACCCGTACCTGGCCTTCGAGTCCGCCGAAGACCTGGCCCGACAGGAGCTGTTCATCGACGTCGAGCCGGAGGACGCCATCGCGAACGTTCGCAAGGCGCTCGGCAAGGGCGTGTTGAAGGTCATGAGCAAGATGGGCGTCTCGACGCTGGCGTCGTACTGCGGCGCGCAGATCTTCGAGGCCCTCGGCCTGCGCTCCGACGTGATCGACAAGTACTTCACCGGCACGACGAGCCGCGTCGAGGGCATCGGGCTGGACGAGATCGCCGAGGAGGTGCAGGCCCGGCACGACTACGCCTACCCGGTGGGCCGCGGCAACCCCCCGCACCGCACGCTGTGGACCGGCGGCGAGTACAAGTGGCGCCGCGAGGGGCCGCCGCACCTGTTCAACCCCGAGACGGTGTTCCGGCTGCAGCACTCCACACGGAGCAAGCGCTACGACATCTTCAAGAAGTACACCGACCTGGTCGACGACCAGAGCAAGCGGCTCATGACGCTGCGCGGCCTGCTCGAGTTCGACGAAGGGCGGACGCCGGTGCCGCTGGAGGAGGTCGAGCCGGTCAGCGCGATCGTGAAGCGGTTCTCCACGGGCGCCATGTCGTACGGTTCGATCAGCCGCGAGGCGCACGAGACCCTCGCGATCGCGATGAACCGCCTCGGCGGCAAGTCGAACACGGGTGAGGGCGGCGAGGATCGCGACCGGCTGTACGACCCGAGCCGGCGCTCGGCGATCAAGCAGGTGGCGTCCGGCCGGTTCGGCGTGACGAGCGACTACCTGACGCACGCCGACGACATCCAGATCAAGATGGCCCAGGGTGCGAAGCCTGGCGAGGGCGGGCAGTTGCCCGGCCAGAAGGTCTACCCGTGGATCGCCCACACCCGGCACTCGACGCCGGGCGTCGGCCTGATCAGCCCGCCGCCGCACCACGACATCTATTCCATCGAGGATCTCAAGCAGCTCATCCACGACCTGAAGTGCGCGAACCCGGCGGCCCGGGTGCACGTGAAGCTCGTCGCCGAGATCGGCGTCGGCACGGTCGCGGCGGGCGTGTCGAAGGCGAAGGCGGACGTCGTCCTGATCTCCGGCCACGACGGCGGCACGGGCGCGGCCCCCCTCACGTCGATCAAGCACGCCGGCGGCCCCTGGGAGCTCGGCCTCGCCGAGACCCAGCAGACGCTCCTCATGAACGGCCTGCGCGACCGGATCGTCGTCCAGTGCGACGGCCAACTCAAGACGGGCCGCGACGTGGTGATCGCCGCCCTGCTCGGCGCCGAGGAGTTCGGTTTCGCGACGACCGCCCTGGTCGTCTCCGGCTGCATCATGATGCGGGTCTGCCACCTCGACACCTGCCCGGTGGGCGTCGCGACGCAGAACCCGGAGTTGCGCGAGAAGTACTCCGGCCACGCCGACTTCGTCGTGAACTTCTTCGAGTTCATCGCCGAAGAGGTGCGCGAGCACCTGGCGCGGCTCGGTTTCCGCAGCATCGAGGAGGCGGTCGGCCACGTCGAGGCGCTGAAGACGCGCGACGCGATCGACTACTACTGGAAGGCGTCCGGTCTGGATCTGACGCCGGTGCTGCACCGCGTCGACATCCCCGAGGACGCGCCGCTCCACTGCGTCGCCGGGCAGGATCACGGGCTCGACGAGAAGCTCGACAACGAGCTGATCAGGCTCGCGGCGCCCGCCCTCGAGCGCGGCGAGAAGGTCACCGAGAGCCTCGGCGTCCGCAACGTCGACCGGACCGTCGGCACAATGCTCGGCAACAAGGTCACCCTGGCCACCGACGGGGAGGGCTACGACGACGACACGATCGAGTTCACCCTCTCCGGCACGGGCGGGCAGAGCTTCGGGGCGTTCCTGCCCCGCGGCGTCACGCTGCGGCTGGTCGGCGACACGAACGACTACTTCGGCAAGGGCCTCTCGGGCGGACGCCTCGTCGTCCATCCCGACCCGAGCGCCCCGTTCGCGGCCGAGGAGCACATCATCGCCGGCAACGTGATCGGGTACGGCGCGACCAGCGGCCAGCTGTTCATCCGGGGCATCGTGGGCGAGCGGTTCTGCGTCCGCAACTCCGGCGCGACGGCCGTCGTCGAGGGTGTGGGCGACCACGCCTGCGAGTACATGACCGGCGGCGAGGCCCTGATCCTCGGCAAGACCGGCCGGAACGTCGCGGCCGGCATGTCCGGGGGCATCGCCTGGGTGCTCGACCTCGACCCGGAGCGCCTCAACACCGGGATGGTGGACCCGGTCGAGCTCACCGACATCGACGTGGACCGCGTCACCGCGCTGCTGCGGCAGCACGTGACGGAGACCGGGTCGACCGTCGCGCAGGCCCTGCTGGACGCCGGCCCCGACGCCCTGGCGGACCGGTTCACCAAGGTCTTGCCGCGCGACTACGCCCGCGTGCTCAGCGCGCGGGACGACGCCGAGGCCGCCGGCCTCCCCGAGGAAGAGATCGTGACAAAGATGATGGAGGCTGCACATGGCTGATCCCCGAGGCTTCATGACCGTGCCGCGGCAGGTCGCCGAGCGGCGTCCGGTCACCGAGCGGGTGCACGACTGGCACGAGGTCTACCCGGGCACGCCCGGGCGGGCCGTGCTGCCGATCATCAGCAAGCAGGCGTCCCGCTGCATGGACTGCGGCATCCCCTTCTGCCATCAGGGTTGCCCGCTGGGCAACCTGATCCCCGAGTGGAACGACCTGATCTACCGGGACAAGTGGCGCGCCGCGACCGATCGCCTGCTCGCGACGAACAACTTCCCGGAGTTCACCGGACGCCTCTGCCCGGCGCCGTGTGAGACCGCGTGCGTCGTCGGCATCAACCGCGACCCGGTGACGATCAAGAACGTCGAGGTCGCGATCATCGACCGCGCCTGGGACGATCGCCGCATCGTGCCGATCGTGCCCGAGTGGCACACCGGCAAGACGGTCGCGGTCGTCGGCTCGGGCCCGGCCGGGCTCGCCGCCGCGCAGCAGCTCACCCGCGCCGGCCACACGGTCGTCGTGTACGAGCGCGCGGACGCCCCCGGCGGGCTGATGCGCTACGGCATCCCCGAGTTCAAGATGGAGAAGGCCGTCCTCGACCGCCGCATCAAGCAGATGCGTCAGGAGGGCACGGTCTTCAAGACCGGCGTCACGGTCGGCGTGGACATCTCGGGCGAAGAGCTGCGTGAGCGGTTCGACGCCGTGATCCTGGCGATCGGGTCGACGATCCCGCGCGACTTGCCGATTCCGGGCCGCGAGCTGGACGGCGTCCATCAGGCCATGGAGTTCCTGCCGCAGGCCAACCGGGCCGCGCTCGGTCAGGAGGTGCCCGACCAGATCACGGCGGAGGGGAAGAACGTCGTCGTGATCGGCGGCGGCGACACCGGCTCCGACTGCATCGGCACGTCGCTGCGTCAGGGCGCGACGTCGGTGACGCAGCTCGAGATCATGCCGACGCCCAGCTCCGACCGGCCGAACATGCAGCCCTGGCCGACGTACCCGATGATCTTCCGCGTCAGCACCTCCCACGAGGAGGGCGACATCAAGCGGGTGTTCAAGGCGTCCACGACCCAGTTCCTGGGCGACGACGACGGCAAGCTGCGGGCGCTGCACCTCACCGACGTGGAGTTCTCCGAGGGCAAGTTCGTGCCGGTGGAGGGCAGCGACCGGGAGATTCCCGCCGAGCTGGTCCTGCTGGCGATGGGCTTCGTCGGGCCGCAGAAGACGGGCATCGTGGAGGAGTTGGGCCTCGACCTCGACCCGCGCGGCAACATCGCGCGCAACGGGGAGTACGAGACGTCGGTGCCCGGCGTGTTCGCCTGTGGCGACGCGGGCCGCGGCCAGTCGCTGATCGTCTGGGCGATCGCCGAGGGACGCAGCGCCGCGAACGGCGTGGACGCCTTCCTCCAGGGGAGCTCCGGTCTGCCGAAGCCGATCGATCCGACGGAACGCCAGATGATGGTCTGACGTGTCGCCGGCCTCCCTCCCTCCCGCGAGGTCGCGATGACCCGTCGCGTCGCGATCGTCGGCTCGGGGCCGTCCGGGCTGTTCGCGGCTCAGGCGCTGCTCCGCGGCGGCGACGACGTCCGGGTGGACGTTCTCGACCGTCTCCCCACCCCGTTCGGGCTGCTGCGTTACGGCGTGGCGCCCGATCACGTCAGCATCAAGGCGGTCGCGGACCGGCTGGCGGCGGTGTTCGACGACGACCGCGTCCGGTTCTTCGGCATGGTCGAGTTGGGCACGGACGTCACCCGGCGCGAGCTGCTGGACGCCTACGACGCGGTCGTCTACGCGGCGGGGGCGTCCGAGGATCGGCGCCTCGCGGTGCCGGGGGAGGACCTGCAGGGTTCGGTCTCGGCGCGCGAGTTCGTCGCGTGGTATTCGGGCCATCCGGACGCCCACACCCAGCACCTGGGCGGGGTGACCACCGCGATGTGCTTCGGCGTCGGGAACGTGGCCGTCGACGTGGCCCGCGTCCTGCTGGCCGCCCCCGAGCAGCTCTCGTCGACGGACATGCCGCAGCTCGTGCTGGACGAGCTCGCGGCGTCCCGGGTGCGGCACGTGTGGGTCGTGGGACGCCGCGGGCCGCAGCACGCGTCGTTCACGACGCCCGAGCTGCGGGAGCTGCTGACGCTCGACGACGTGGCGGTCGACCTGAACCCGGCGGTCTTCGTCGGCATCGACGAGGCCTCCCTCGACCGGCGCACGGCGGGCAACATCCAGGCTCTGCGGGAGGCGTCCGAGCGGGTGGTCGAGCGGCCGCGCGCGACCCTCCACCTGCTGTTCTGGCACCGGCCCATCGAACTCGTCGGTGAGCAGCGGGTGCGACGGGTCGTGCTCGAGCGCACGGAGGCGTCCGAGGGGACGTCGGTCGTGGGCACCGGCGAGCTTCGGGAGATCGACGTCGAGCTCGTCTGCAAGGCGATCGGCTACCGCGGCAAGGCGCTGCCGGGCGTCCCGTTCGACGAGGCGGCCGGCATCATCCCGAACGCCGACGGCCGTGTGGTGGACGCGGCGGGCCGCGTCCAGCCCGGGGAGTACGTCGTCGGCTGGATCAAGCGCGGGCCGATCGGCGTCATCGGCACGAACAAGAGCGACGCCGCCCAGACGGTCGCCCTCCTCCTGGAGGACCTGGACGCCGCGCCGCCCCGCGCGCACGTCGAGCTCGCCGACCTCATGGCCAGCCGCGGGCGCGCGCCGTCCACGTTCGACGACTGGCTCGCGATCGACGCGGCCGAGCGCGACCTCGGGGCGTCCCTGGAGCGCCAGCGGACCAAGATCGAGAGCTGGCACTCCCTGCGCGACCTCGTCCGCGGCCAACGCGAGGGCGGTCCGCTGGAGCGGGAGATCGAGTAGCCCGGACGCGAACAGATCGTTCAACTCACGAGCTCGACCGGATCATGTCACGGAGCCGGCGTCGGGTGAGGCGCCGACTGCCAATTACTGACGAAGGCCCCGGCCGGCCCCGAGAGCACTCCCAATTGAAAGAGGGTCAGGGCGAGCGCAGTCAGCAACAGCGAGATGACGGCCTTTTTATCGCCCCGCCACCACGTCGCTGATAAGGCCACGGCCGCGATGATCGGCGCAGCCGGGAGAAGCACCGACGAGCACATGATGACAACCGATTTCAGCACTCTTGAATGCGATCGGACCGGTGCGGCGCTAGCGGTTTTCATGTCAAATCCCATTCCGTCCGAGATTCTTGCTCATCGTGTAAGTATTGAAGATTGGGATTCCTCGGTAGATCACGTGAACGCGAAATGTGTCTGTCACGACGACCGTTGATGTCCTTTGTCCGCGTGTGCCGCAGTTGGTGACCTGGACATCATATCCGAGCCCGTAGCCGAGGTCGCACTGATGGTATCCATGCGCGTCCCATCCGTAGCGAGGAGCCACCCAGGCATAGGCGCCGTCGAAGTAGTACAGCCCCTCGTGCTTCTCGTACCAGTTGATGTAATAGATGCCCCTCATATCCTGAGCCCAGGTCTGGTAGTAGACGCGGCGTGCGGCTGCGGCGTCGGCAAGTCGTTCGCCCGTGGGCAAGAGAGGGTTACCGTGAGCCGCGGCGATCTCGGGGGTGATACGTACTGGCTCCGAGACGGTGACGGTGGAGAGCGCGGCACAGCGTGACGCGTCCGCTTTCGTGTCCCCCTTGGCTTCTTCGATTTTTATTGCCTTCTCGCAAATCGGGTCCGCGATTCGTTCGGTTTCCACCGACCGGTTAGGTAGTTGCGAAGTCGTGGTGGGTTTCAAAGGTGTGGCAGAGTATGCGGGAATCTGAGGGGGGGTTAGGAGGAAGAGGGCGATTGCCGACGTGACTGCAAGTGTGCGATAGAGCATGAGAATCTCCAGAGAGTTTCGGGGTGGAAAGTCAAGTTGGGGGCGTCCTAGCCCCCTCGTTAACTCCTGGTGGCTGGATCGTACTCCCCATGCAAAGCTGCGTCTAGATCTGAAGGACGAAATTTTTGCATCTTTGCGAGGTTCGCGAAGTAGTGCGAAACCGATGCCCGTTGCGGGTGTGCGCCCTGAGCGTCAACCGTTCTTTGTGTGATTTTTGTGTCGAGATTGGCTCAGAGGGCCGCCTTCGCTTGTGGCAATGCTCCCGTGACAAAGGTCAACGTGAGTTTTGCGGGGGGTGGGGAGTGCCGGAGTTTTTGTGTGGAGATTGTCGCATTCCTGCGGGTATCCTGAGCGATCGGAAGCAGGCCGCTGACCGAAGCAGGTGAGTCGAGGGTGGGCCTGAGAGCCCGGAGTGCGACCCAGCTGGCTGTTGCGAACAAGGAGTGAACGCGCTGTAGTCACGCCCTGGTGCACGGCCCCAGTCATCCGTGCACCGGCCGGCGGGTGAGTCGCCGCCGCGGTTTGTCGGACGGAGCGGTTAAGGTGTTCCTCCTGGGAGGTGAGCCAGCTTCATGGCTGATGAGTTCGTGCACCTGCACTGCCACTCCGAGTACTCGATGCTCGACGGCGCTGCGCGACTGGGCGATCTGGTGAAGGGCTGCGAGCAGATGGGCATGCCCGCGCTCGCGGTGACCGATCACGGCAACGTCTACGGCGCGTACGAGTGGTACAAGACCGCGAAGGGCTCGCCCGTGAAGCCGATCGTCGGGCTCGAGGCGTACCTGACGCCGAAGACCCACCGCAGCGAGCGCAAGCGGGTGCAGTTCGGCGACGGCACGGGCGACGACGTGGCGGCGAAGGGCGCCTACACGCACATGACGATGTGGGCGTCCGACAACGCGGGCATGCACAACCTGTTCCGGCTGTCGTCGCGGTCGTCCATCGAGGGCTTCTTCTACAAGCCGCGCGCCGACCGGGAGCTGCTGGCCGAGTACGCGCCCGGCCTCATCGCGACGACCGGCTGCCCGTCGGGCGAGGTGCAGACCTACCTGCGGCTGGGGCAATACCAAGACGCGCTGGCGTCCGCCGCCGAGTTCCGCGACATCTTCGGCGCCGGCAATTTCTATGTCGAGCTGATGGATCACGGCCTTTCCATCGAGACCCGCGTCCGGCAAGACCTGCTGCGCCTGGCCAAGGAGCTGAGCCTCCCCCTCGTCGCGACGAACGACCTGCACTACGTGCACGCAGAGGACGCCGAGGCGCACGACACGCTGCTGTGCGTCTCCGCCGGCGCGAACAAGGACACGCCGAACCGCTTCAAGTTCGACGGCAACGGCTACTACCTGAAGTCGCCGGCCGAGATGCGGCAGCTCTTCTCGAACCTGCCGGAGGCCTGCGACAACACCCTCGCGATCGCCGAGCGCTGCAGCACCCACTTCGACGAGGGCACCGGCACCTACATGCCGCGCTTCGACGTGCCGGAGGGGGAGACCGAGCAGTCCTGGTTCGTGAAAGAGGTCACGAGCGGGCTGAAGGAGCGCTTCCCCGAGGGCGTCCCCGACTACGCCGTCAAGCAGGCGGAGTACGAGGAAGAGGTCATCATCGGCAAGGGGTACGCCGGGTACTTCCTCGTGGTGGCCGACTTCATCAACTGGGCGAAGAGCAACGGCATCCGCGTCGGCCCGGGCCGTGGCTCGGGTGCCGGCTCCATGTGCGCCTACGCCATGAAGATCACCGACCTCGACCCGATCCCGCACGGCCTGATCTTCGAGCGGTTCCTGAACCCCGAGCGCCCGTCGATGCCCGACTTCGACGTGGACTTCGACGAGCGTCGCCGCGGCGAGGTCATCAAGTACGTCACCGAGAAGTACGGCGACGACCGGGTCTGCCAGATCGTCACCTACGGCACGATCAAGGCGAAGCAGGCGATCAAGGACGCCGGCCGCGTCCTCGGCAAGCCGTTCGCCCTGGGCGAGAAGATCACCAAGGCGTACACCCCGCCCGCCATGGGCAAGGATGTGCCGATCGACAAGGTGTTCGACCCGCAGCACCCGCGCTACGGCGAGGGGGCGGAGTTCCGCGAGCTGTACGAGAACGACCCCGAGGTGCGCGAGGTCGTCGACACGGGGCGCGGCATCGAGGGGCTGAAGCGGCAGTGGGGCGTCCACGCCGCGGGCGTCATCATGTCGAGCGCGCCGCTGATGGACGTCATCCCGATCATGAAGCGGGAGCAGGACGGGCAGATCATCACCCAGTTCGACTACCCGAGCTGCGAGAGCCTCGGCCTGGTCAAGATGGACTTTCTGGGGCTGCGCAACCTGACGATCCTCGACGACGCGGTCAAGAACGTGAAGATCAACCGCGACTTCGACCTCGACCTCGACGAGCTCCGGCGCGACATGACCGACAAGGCGTCCTACGAGCTGCTGGCCAGCGGCGAGACGCTCGGCATCTTCCAGCTCGACGGCGGGGGCATGCGCGGGCTGCTGCGCCTCATGCAGCCCGACCACTTCGAGGACATCTCGGCCGCCCTCGCGCTCTACCGGCCCGGCCCGATGGGCGCCGACTCGCACACCAACTACGCGCTGCGCAAGAACGGTCGGCAGAAGATCGAGCCGATCCACCCCGAGCTGGAGGAGCCGCTCAAGGAGATCCTCGACACGACCTATGGCCTGATCGTCTACCAGGAGCAGGTGCAGCAGATCGCGCAGAAGGTCGCCGGGTACTCCCTCGGCAAGGCCGACCTGCTGCGCCGCGCGATGGGCAAGAAGAAGAAGGAAGTGCTGGACGCGGAGTTCGTCCCGTTCAGCGAGGGCATGAAGGCCAACGGGTTCTCCGAGGCGGCGGTCAAGGCGCTGTGGGACATCCTGGTCCCCTTCTCCGACTACGCCTTCAACAAGGCCCACACCGCCGCCTACGGCGTCGTGTCGTATTGGACGGCCTACCTCAAGGCCAACTACCCGGCCGAGTACATGGCGGCCCTGCTGGAGTCGGTGCACGACGACAAGGACAAGATGGCCGTCTACCTCGGCGAGTGCCGGCGGATGGGCATCAAGGTGCTGCCGCCCGACGTGAACACGTCGGAGGGGCGGTTCACGCCGGTCGGGGAGGACATCCGGTTCGGGCTCGGCGCGATCCGCAACGTCGGCAACAACGTCGTCGCGGGCATCGTGGCGGGGCGCCAAGAGCACGGGGAGGCGTCCGACTTCAACGAGTTCCTCGACCACGTGCCGGCCGTCGTCTGCAACAAGCGCGTGATCGAGTCACTCATCAAGGCGGGCGCGTTCGACGCGATGGGCCACGGCCGCCGCAGCCTCATGGAGTGCTTCGAGAACAAGGTCGACGAGGTGATCGACCTCAAGCGCAATCAGGCCAACGGGCAAGACGACTTGTTCGCCGACCTCTTCGCCGACGGCGACGATCCGGGCGGCGGGCTGGCCGCGTCCCCGATCCCCGAGCTGGAGGAGTGGGACAAGCGGACGCGGCTCGCCTTCGAGCGCGAAATGCTCGGCCTGTACGTGTCCGACCACCCGCTGCAGGGGCTGGAACACATCCTGCTGGCGAACCGCGACCTCAGCATCGCGCAGTTGATGGGCGACGACGGCCCCCGCGAGGGCTCGGTCACCATCTGCGGCATGATCACGGCGGTCCAGCGCAAGCAGAGCAAGGACGGCCGGATCTGGGCGATCCTGACGGTCGAAGACCTGGAGGCGTCCATCGAGGTGCTGGTCTTCGCGAACGCCTACGCGCCCGTCGCGATGTCGCTGGCCACCGACACGATCGTGAAGATCCGCGGCCGCGTCCGGGAGAAGGACGAGGGGGTCGAGATCACGGGGCAGGACGTGTCGTTCCCCGACACGACCGAGGGCCCCGGCGGGCCGCTCACGCTGCAACTCCCCGTCGGGCGGTGCACGCCGGCGGTCGTCGATCAGTTGCGCTACGTCCTCGGCAACCATCCCGGCATGTCAGAGGTGCGGATGCGGCTGACGAGCCCGGCCGGCGCGAAAGTGTGGCGGCTCGACGACAAGCTGCGCGTCCAGCAGTCGCCGTCGCTGATGGCCGACCTCAAGGCGCTCTTGGGGCCTGCCTGTGTCAGCGCCTAGCATCGTCGCCGTGGAGACTCCCCGGATCGCGACCTGGATCGGCGTGCTCGCCGGCGTCGCCGCCGCCGTCGGCGGCCTGGGCGCGCTCGTCTGGTGGCGGTGGACGCCGCTGCCGACCTACCACATCGAAGTCGACAGCAGCGCGGTGATGGCCGAGGGCGGTCAGCAGCTCATCGTGGCCGCCGACGCGCTCTTCGCGGTCATCGGGTTGTTCGCCGGGCTGCTGCTCGGGGCCTTGGCGTGGAGTTGGTTCAAGTGGGTCGGGTGGCCGGCGGCGATCATCGCGACCTGCGCTGGCTTGGGCGCCGGCCTCGTGTGCTGGGGTGTGGGCCAGCTGCTGGGTCCGGGCCCGTTCGATCAGCGTCTCGCGGCAGCCCGGCCGGGCGACGTCGTGCCCATCTCACTGCAATTGCACGCCCCGTCCGCCCTGGCCGTGTGGGCGTTCGCGGCGGTCGCGCCGACCCTGTTCGCCTCGTCGCTCGGCCCCGAGGTCGACAAGCGGCGCGGGCCCGCGCCGGCCGTCCCCGGTAGCATGGCTGACCATGGAGGGACCGAACCAGTCCGATCATCCGACCGATCGACACCCCGGCCGTCCGACTGAGCCGGCAGCGCCGCTGGTCTCCAGCGGCCCGACCGCCGCCGAGGTGGTCTGGGGCTATGTGGCGAAGCAGGCGGGCGTCCTTTTCGCCTACGAACCCGAGGTGCGCGTCGACGGGCCCGACTCGGTGCACAAGTCGCGCGTCGCGGCGCGACGTACGCGCAGCGCGCTCAAGGTGTACCGCGCGGCCGTCGACGCGGGTGCGGCTCGCGGGGTCGCGCGCGAGCTCCGGTGGTACGGAGAGGCGCTCGGCGCGCCGCGCGACGCCGAAGTGCTGCGCGACTACCTGCTCGAGCGGATCGCCGACCTCGACGAGGGCGACCTGGAGGGGCCCGTCGTCGACCGACTGACCGCCTCGCTCAACGCAGAGCACGCCCGGGCGCACGCGCGGCTCGTCGAGGCGATGAACACGAAGCGGCACGACGCCCTCATGACCGAGCTGGCCGACGTGACGGCCGCGCGGCCGGCCTCGCCCGAGGGCGAGGCGGCGGCGGGCGTCCTGCTGCCCGGGCTGCTGGCGGACGCCATCGCACGCGTCGACGGGCTTCGCGCTCACGCGGAGGAGGCGCCGGAGCACCTCGAGGGGTGGCACGACGTGCGGAAGGCGGCGAAGGCCGTCCGCTATTGCGCCGAGGCGCTCGTGGACGCCTTCGGCGAGCCCGCCGCCGAGATCGCGTCCGCGTGGGAGGCCGTCACCGAGGCGTTCGGTGAGGTGCAGGACACGGTGGTCTCCGCCGAGGTGCTGGGCAGGCACGCCTGGGCGGCCGAACTCGCCGGGGAGCCGGTGCGCCCGTACACGCTGCTCGTGGAGGGCGAACTCGACCGCCGGCTGGTCGCGCTGCGGCGCGGCGTCGAGGCGCTCGACTACGCCCTGGAGATGGGCGCGAAGCTGCCCGACGTGACGGCGGCCAGGTCGGCGGGGGCCAGCTCGACCTGAGCGCCGCGCTTGCCGGCCGAGACGTAGATCGTCGAGAAATCCTGGGCGCTCGCGTCGATGACCGTCGGCAGTGGCGTCCGCTGGCCGATGGGCGAGATGCCCCCGACCACGTAGCCCGACGAGCGCTCGGCGGCCTTCGGGTCGGCCATCTCGGCCTTCTTGACGCCGAGGGCGTGGGCCATCGCCTTGAGGTCGAGCATGCCCGCAACCGGGACGACCGCGACCGCGAGCCCGCCGCCGGCGTCCACGACGAGCGTCTTGAAGAGGCGCGCGGGGTCGATGCCGAGTTGCGCGGCGGCCTCCGCGCCGAAGTGCGTCTCGTCGTCGTGATGGGTGTAGAAGCCCACCTCGAACGGGACGCCGGCGGCCGTCAGCGCGTCCGTCGCCGGCGTCCCGGCGGAGTGGGCCTGCTTGTCTTTCTTCTTCTTGGCCATGGTCTCCTTCTCGGATGGGCGGGCTACCGCGGGTCAGTGGACGAACGCCCCCACCGCGGCGACGGCCAGGGGCGCGAGCAGCAACGCGGGCAGCAGGTTGGCCACGGGGATCGCCCGGATCTTCAGCAGCCGCAGCCCGAGCGCCAGCAGCAGGACGCCGCCCGTCGCCGACAGGGCGTCGATCTGCGCGAGGCTCAGAAAGCTGCCGAGCAGGGCGGCCGTGAGCGTCAGGGCGCCCTGGATGACCCCGAGCAGGACCGCCGCCACCAGCACGCCCGCCCCGAGGGTGGACGCGAACGCGATCGCCGCGAAGCCGTCCATGACGGCCTTGACGACGAGCTGGCCGGAGCCGCGGCCCAACCCGTCGGAGATCGCGCCCAGGATGGTCAGCGGCCCGACGCAGAACAGCAGGGTCGGCGTGACGACGGCGTCCACGAACGTGCCCGACTCGCCGGTGCCCGGCAGGCGAACGCGCAGCCAGTCGGCCGCGCCCTCCAGGCGCTCCTCCAGGCGGAGCGCGGTGCCGACGAGCGCGCCGACGAGCAGCGACCCCAGCACGATCAAGGTGGACGCCCCGCCGCCGACCGCGCGGGCGAACTCGGCCGACGTGATGCTCACCGCCGACAGCCCGCCCAGCACGAGGGTCATCAGGCCGAGCACGTCGGTGATGACGTCGCGCGCCCGGACGGGGATCCGGTTGCCCAGCCCGAGCCCGACGCCCGCGCCGACCGCGACCGTGACCACATTGACGACCGTCCCGAACCCGATGAACACCACCCCATACAATCACCCTTGTGCTTCAAACGATCGACGTCCGTGGCCAACAGCTCGACTATCGGCGCGTGATACCGCGCGCCGAGTTCGACGTCGAGCACGCCGTCGAGGTCGTCGCGCCGATCTGCCGCGCGGTCGCCGAGCGGGGCGAGGACGCGCTGGCCGAGTTCGCCGAGCGGTTCGATCACGTCGTGCCGCCGAGTTTCCGGGTGCCGCCCGAGCAGCTGGCCCGGTGCGCCGACGAGCTCGACCCGGCGGTGCGGGCGGCGTTCGAGGAGTCGATCCGCCGCCGTCGCGCGGTCGCGGAGGCGGAGAGGGAGCCCGGCGTCGTCCGGGTGGAGATCGCGCCAGGCGCCGTCGTGGAGCAGAAGTGCATCGCCGTGGGCCGCGTCGGGCTGTACGTGCCGGGCGGGCTCGCGCCGCTGGCCAGCTCGGTGCTCATGAACGTGGTCCCCGCCCAGGTCGCGGGCGTCGGCTCGCTGGCCGTGGCGTCCCCGCCGCAGGCCGAGTTCGGCGGGCTGCCGCACCCGAGCATCCTGGGCATGTGCCACCTGCTGGGCGTCGACGAGGTGTACGCGGTCGGCGGCGCGCAGGCGATCGCGATGTTCGCCCACGGCGTCGAGGGGCTGTGCGCGCCGGTCGACATGGTGACCGGCCCCGGCAACATCTACGTCGTCGCGGCGAAGCGGCTGCTGCGCGGCGTCATCGGCATCGACTCCGAGGCCGGCCCGACCGAGATCGCGGTGCTGGCCGACGACTCGGCCGACCCGGCGTTCGTCGCCGCCGACCTGCTGAGCCAGGCCGAGCACGACCCGCTGGCGGGCTCGGTGCTGGTCACCGACTCCCCGCAACTCGCGCGCGCGGTGGACGCCGAGCTGACGCGGCAGGCGTCCCTCACCAAGCACGCCGAGCGCGTCCACACGGCGCTGAGCGGGCGGCAGTCGGCGGTGATCCTGGTCGACGACATCGCGCAGGGCCTCGCGGTGGTGGACGCCTACGCCGCCGAGCACCTGGAGATCCAGACCCGGGACGCCTACTCGGTGGCCCAGCGCGTCCGCAACGCCGGGGCCATCTTCGTCGGCCCGTACTCGCCGGTGCCGCTCGGCGACTACTCGGCCGGGTCGACCCACGTGCTGCCGACCGCCGGCGCCGCGCGCCACAGCTCGGGGCTGAACGTGAAGAGCTTCACCAAGGCCGTCCACATCATCGACTACTCGGCCGAAGGGCTGGCCGAGCTGGCCGACACGATCGAAACGTTCGCGGCGGCCGAAGACCTGCCGGGCCACGGCGCGGCCATCGCGATCAGAAGGGGGAACGCCCGATGAGGCCGGAGGTCAGCCTGGCGGAACTGCCGCTGCGTCCGGAGTTGGTGGGGGAGGAGCCGTACGGCGCGCCGCAGCTCGACGTGCCCGTCTGCCTCAACGTCAACGAGAATCCGTACCCGCCGACGTCTGCGATCCGTCGCGACATGGCCGACGCGATCATGGAGGTCACGACCCGGGTGAACCGCTACCCCGACCGGGACGCGACGAACCTGCGCTGGGCGCTGGCCCGCTACCTGGGCCACGGGCTCACGATCGACCAGATCTGGGCCGCGAACGGCTCCAACGAGGTGATGAGCCACCTGCTGGGCGCGTTCGGGGGGCCCGGGCGCCGCGTCCTGACGTTCACGCCCACGTACTCGATGTACCCCGAGTATGCGCGGAACACGCACACCGAGTTCGTGACCGTGCCGCGGCGTCCCGACTTCACGGTGGACGCCTCGCTGGCGCTCGAGGCGATCGACCAGCACCGGCCCGACGTCGTGCTGATCACGACGCCGAACAACCCCACCGGCACGACGACGTCGCTGGAGACGTTCGTGGAGATCCTGGAGCGGACGGACGCGATCGTGGTCGCCGACGAGGCCTACCAGGAGTTCGCCGCCCACCCCGAGAACACGGCGCTGACGCTGCTGCCCTCCTACGGCAACCTCGTGGTCAGCCGCACGATGAGCAAGGCGTTCGCGCTGGCCGGGGGGCGCATCGGGTACTTCGCCGCGACGCCCGCGATCGTGGACGCCTGCCGCATCGTCCGGCTGCCGTACCACCTCTCGGCGCAGACGCAGGCCATGGCCGAGGTCGCCCTGACGCACGCCGACGACATGCTCGCGAAGGTCGACCTGCTGCGGGAGGCGCGCGACGAGATGCTCGTCCGGTTGCCGACGATGGGGTTCGAGGTCATCCCGAGCGACGCGAACTTCGTCCTGGTCGGCCGCTTCGCCGACCGGCACGACGCCTGGCAGCAACTGCTGTGCCGCGGCGTCCTCGTGCGCGAGACCGGCCCGGCCGGGTTCCTCCGGGTGTCCGCCGGGACGCCCGCCGAGATGGAAGCCTTCTACACCGCCCTGGCGGAGATCGAGGTGGCACGATGACCAACCGCACCGCGCGCGTGGAACGCGCGACGTCCGAGTCGACGATCACGGTCGAGATCGACCTGGACGGCACGGGGCAGTCCACGATCAGCACCGGCGTCGGCTTCTACGACCACATGCTGACCGCGCTCGCGAAGCACTCGCTGATCGACATGACGGTGGACGCCGTCGGCGACGTCCACATCGACGGGCACCACGTGGTGGAGGACACGGCGATCGTCCTGGGCAAGGCGTTCGCACAGGCGCTCGGCGACAAGAAGGGCATCCGCCGCTACGGGGACGCCACCGTCCCGCTCGACGAGGCGGTCGCGCGCTGCGTGGTCGACCTCGCGGGGCGTCCGTACGTGGTGTGCTCCGGCGAGCCGGACGCCCAGGTGTACGCGCTCATCGGCGGATCCGGCGTCCCGTACGCGGGCTCGATGACGTACCACGTCATGGAGTCGTTCGCGACGAACGCGGGCATCTGCCTGCACCTGACGCTGCTGGGCGGGCGTGACCCGCACCACATCGTGGAGGCTGAGTTCAAGGCGCTGGCGCGGGCCCTGCGGGCCGCGGTGGAGCCCGACCCGCGGATCGCGGGCATCGTCCCGTCGACGAAGGGCGCGCTGTGAGCGCTGCGGCGCCGACCGTGGCCGTGCTCGACTACGGGTCGGGCAACCTACACTCCGCCACGCGCGCGCTCGCGGCGGCGGGGTGCGCGGTGCAGCTCACGGCCGACCCGGCGATCGCGGCGGACGCCGACGGCCTCGTCGTTCCGGGCGTCGGCGCGTTCGCGGCGTGCATGGCCCAGTTGCGGGCGGTCGGCGGGCCGGCCATCGTCGAGGGACGCCTCGCGGCCGGACGCCCCGTGCTCGGCATCTGCGTCGGGCACCAGGTGATGTTCTCGCGCGGCGTCGAGCATGGCGCCGAGGAGCCGGGGCTCGGCGTCCTGCCGGGCGTCGTCGAGCAATTGCGCGCCGACCGGCTACCGCACATGGGCTGGAACACGGTTCAGCCGCCGGAGGCGTCCCGGCTGTTCGCCGGAGTCGAGACAGAGCGCTTCTACTTCGTGCACAGCTACGGCGTCCACGAGCAGGGGACGTGGCCCGACGGGGCGCGCGTCACGTGGGCCGAGCACGGCGGGGACCGGTTCGTCGCCGCCGTCGAGTACGGGGCGCTGAGTTCGACGCAGTTCCATCCGGAGAAGTCCGGGGGAGCGGGCGCCGCGTTGCTCCGCAACTGGATCGCGACGCTCTGATCGGGCAGGCCGACCGCCGCGCGGGTTGCGCCCGAGGAGGGTAACCTGCACCGGGTGACTGACTCGTTGACACTGCTGCCCGCCGTCGATGTGCAGGGCGGCCAAGCCGTCCAGCTGGTGCAGGGGGTGGCCGGCTCGGAGAAGACCTTCGGCGACCCGCGCGCCGCCGCGTTGCGCTGGCAGGAGGCGGGGGCGTCCTGGCTGCACCTGGTCGACCTGGACGCCGCGTTCGGGCGTGGCTCGAACGCCGACGTGATCGGCCCCATCGCGCGGGAACTCTCCCTGAATGTGGAGCTGTCCGGCGGAATCCGCGACGACGAGTCGCTGGCGCGGGCCCTCGCGACCGGCTGCCGCCGGGTGAACATCGGGACCGCCGCGCTCGAGAACCCCGCGTGGTGCGAGCGGATCATCGCCGAGCACGGCGACCGCATCGGCATCGCCATCGACGTCCGCGGCACGAAGCTCGCCGCGCGCGGGTGGGTCCGCGAGGGCGGCGACTGGGGCGAGGCGATCGACCGGCTCTCGGCCGCCGGCTGCCGGACGTTCGTGGTCACCGACGTGAAGTCCGACGGCATGCTGACCGGCCCGAACCTGGAGCTCTTGGCCGCCGTCTGCGGCCGCACGGACGCCGACGTCATCGCCTCCGGCGGCATCGCCCAGCTCGACGACCTGCGGGCGCTGCGCGACCTCGTCCCGCTCGGTGTGGCCGGCGCGATCATCGGCACGGCCCTCTACGTCGGCAACTTCACCCTCGAGGAGGCCCTCGAGGTCGCCGAGGGCTGATCCCGTGCGCCGGTGGAAGGTCGCCCTGATCGCCGTGCTGGCGCTGGCCCTCGGGTTCGGGCTCGGGACGCTGCGCCCGATCGTCGATCGCCCGCCGCTCGTCGTCGGTCAGGACGCCGTGACGGACGCCGCGTCGGCGTCCGTCGTGGTGCGCACCGAGAACGTGGGCGGCACTGTGCTGCACATCCTGCCGACGGGGGAGCGCCGGGTCGCGCTGATCCTCTACCCCGGCGGGCTGGTCCGCCCGCAGGCGTACGAGTGGCTGGGGCGGGCGCTCGCGGCGCGCGGCGTCGAGACGTGGATCCCGGAGATGCCCGCCGACCTGGCCGTGCTCGGCAAGGGCCGCGCGGACGCCCTCGTCGAGCGCATCGGCCCCGGGACGCCGGTCGTCCTGGCCGGGCATTCGCTGGGCGGCGCGATGGCCGCCGACTACGCCTCGCGCCACGCCGACCGCGTGCACGGGCTGATCCTGATGGCGTCCTACCCGGCCCAGGACGTCACCGTCCGGGCGCACTGGCCCGCGCTCAGCCTGCTGGCCGAGCGCGACGAGGTGGCGGACGCCGCGGCCGTCCGCGCGGGGGTGGGCCGGCTGCCCGCCGGGTCGCGCCTCGTCGTGATCCCGGGCGCCGTCCACGCGTTCTTCGGGCGCTACGGCCCGCAGGCGGGCGACGGCGTCCCGACCGTGAGCAGGGCGGACGCCGAGGCCGCGATCCTCGCGGCGGCGTCCGGGTATCTCGACGCCGTCCGGTGACCGGCTCGGCGGCGGCCCCCGCGTGGGGGCGCCGTGCGGGGCTGCCGTGCGAGAAGCTCGGCGGTCGTGCGAGCATGACCCTGTGAACATCTCTGCGAAATCGGAGTACGCGGTGCGTGCCCTGCTGGAGCTGGCCGCCAACGACGGCGCGCCGCTCTCCGCGGGCGCGCTCGCGAAAGGGCAGCACCTGCCCCGCAAGTTCCTGGAGGCGATCCTGGTCGAGCTGAAGCGGGCCGGGCTGCTGGCGAGCCAACGGGGGCCCGTCGGCGGCTACCGCCTGGCGAAACCGCCGGAGGACATCGCGGTCGGGGCCGTCCTGCGCGCGGTGGACGGGCCGCTGGCCGAGGTGCGGGGCCTGCGTCCGCACGAGACGGCCTACGCGGGGGTCGCCGAGCACCTGCCGAAGGTGTGGGTCGCCGTCCGGGTGGCGCTGCGCGACGTGCTCGACCAGGTCAGCATCGCCGACCTGCTCAGCGGACGCCTCCCCGAGCACGTCGAGTCCCTCACCCGCGAGCCGGACGCCTGGCAGAACCGCTGACCAGGCGTCCGGGCCGCGAGGGGAACGACGGCCGACCGGGCCGGTCGGGGCAGGGCGCGCTCAGGCGACCCTGCTCCGCGGACGCCCGCCCTGCGCGGACGCCGGCGACGCCTCGCCCACGCCGCCCGCGGCCAGCGGGACCACCTCCCCGTCCGCGGTCGGCTCGACCCGCGCCGCCGCCCGGGACGCCGTCGGCGTCGCCGAGCAGGCGGCGTCCGCCCCGGTCGCGCCGAGGTCGGCGGGCGTGAGGCGTCCGCGTTCGAGGGCACCCCAGAAGTCGCCCCGCACGTAGCGGGCGCTCGACAGCTCGGCGTGCTCGTGATCCCACGCCGTGGGCAGCCCCACGGACAGCGCCCCCGCGATGAGCCGGCGCCGATCCTGGCTGGAGCGGACCCGGTCGCGCAGCCCGTCGACGTCCCGGCCGGCCAGCAGGGCCGCCCGCAGTTCCTCGCGCACGGACGCCCACCCCGGCTCGCCGGCCAGGTTGCGCAGTTCGTCGGGGTCGTCGGCCAGGTTGAAGAGCTGGTCGGGGTCGCCGGGGCAGACGGTGAGCTTGAGGGCACCCCGTACGAGCGTGAGGTGGGGGGCGCTGACGCCCTCGGCCAGGTACTCGATGACCGCCTCTCCCGGCGCCTCGGACGCCTCCTGGCGGGCGAGAGGCCACCAGCTCCGCCCGTCACCAGCCGGGGGAGCGCCTCCCGCGATGTCGACGAGGCTGGGCGCCAGGTCGACCAGCGAGACCACCTGGCCGACGCGGCCGGGCCGCAGGCGTCCGGGGGCGTGCACGATCAGCGGGACACGCGCCGACCCCTCGAAGGGCGACATCTTGTACCAGAGCCCTCGCTCGCCGAGCATGTCGCCGTGGTCCGACGTGACCACGACGACCGTGTTGTCGCGCAGCCCGAGCTCGTCCAGCCGGCGGACGAGGCGTCCGATCTGGTCGTCGACGAACGTGACGGACGCGTAGTACGCCCGGCGCGCCCGCGCGATCTGCTCGTCGGTCGGGGTCTGCCGGTCGAGTCCGCACATGGCGAGGAGTCGGCGGCTGTGGGGATCCTGCTCGCCCCACGGAATCGTCGGCACCCTCGGCGCGTCGAGCTCGACCCCGTCGTAGCGGTGCCACTGCTCGGCGGGCGGTTCGTAGGGGTCGTGCGGGTGGATGAACGAGGTCACCATGCAGAACGGCTGCCCCGACGGGTCGCGCGCGCGGTCGGCGAGGTAGCGCAGGGACCGGAAGGTCACCTCCTCGTCGAAGTCCCGCTGGACGGTCGCCGTCGCCACGCCCGCATTCAGCACGCTCTCGGCGTTGTGGTACCAGGGCAGGCGATCGCCGGCGTCCAGGCTCCAGTCGGGGACCATGTCGAACGTCGCCGGGTAGACGTCGGTGGTGAGGCGCTCGTCGAAGCCGTGCTGCTGGTCGGGGCCGATGAGGTGCATGCGGCCGATGAGGGCCGTCCGGTAGCCCTCGCGGCGGAGGTGATGGGCGAACGTCGGCACGGACGTCCCGAAGTCGGACGCGTTGTCGTACGCCCCGATCGCCGACGGCAGTTGCCCCGTCAGCATGGACGCCCGCGACGGGGCGCAGAGCGGCGAGTTGCAGTAGTCCCGCTCGAAGACGACCCCGTCGTCGGCGAGGGCGTCCATCGTCGGGGTCTGCGAACAGCCGTTCCCGTAGGCTCCCAGCGCCCGGGCGGCAAGCTGATCCGCCTGCACCAGGATGATGTTGGGTCGCTCCACGGAACCGATGCGGCTGTTCATGAGGATGACGCGCTCCTTTCGCGCTGAGGGCGGGTTTCCGCCATTTCCCATAGGGTGACTATGAGATTGGCCGCGACGCTAGCAGCGGGCCAGTCCCTGTTTCGGTGACCGAGACGGGCGTGTCCGCGGTTTCGTCGATCCGGGCGCGCGTCCCGGCCTCGGCCCGAACCCGAACCCGGACCCGGACCTGGCGCCGGACCCGACCCGCCCGGGTCCCCGCGACCCCCGCCGCACCCCCGAACGCAGCGCGCCGGCCGCTGTGGTTTGCCCACGGGGTGTGAGCAAGCCACAGCGCCGACAGCGCCGGGGAGGACGCCGCGTCCGAGCGCTCCGGCTCGCGGAGGGTAAACTTTCGCCGGTTACATCACGAGACGAAGGGGAACGCTGGATGAGCGGTCACTCCAAGTGGGCCACCACGAAGCACAAGAAGGCGGCGATCGACGCCAAGCGCGGCAAGCTGTTCGCGAACCTGATCAAGAAGATCGAGGTCGCGGCGCGGACCGGCGGTGGTGACCCGGCGGGCAACCCGACCCTCTACGACGCGATCCAGAAGGCGAAGAAGAACTCGGTCCCGAACGACAACATCGACCGCGCCGTCAAGCGCGGGTCGGGCGCGGGGGCCGACGCCGTCGACTACATCGAGATCACGTACGAGGCCTACGGCCCGGCGGGCGTCGCCATCCTGATCGACTGCCTCACCGACAACCGCAACCGCACGGCGTCCGACGTGAAGGTGGCGGTCACCCGCAACGGCGGCACGATGGCCGACGTCGGCTCGGTGAGCCGCATCTACGACCGGCAGGGCGTCGTGGAGGTCGCGAAGAAGCAGGGCGATCGCGAGATCTCCGAGGACGATCTGCTCGAGGCGACGCTGGAGGCGGAGCCGGAGGACATCTCCGACGAGGGCGAGACCTTCAAGATCATCGCCGACCCGAACAGCTTCGTCGAGGTGCGCAAGGCGGTGCAGGCGGCGGGCTACGACTACGAGTCGGCCGAGCTCGAGTTCCGCCCGCAGTACGACCAGGCGATCGACGCCAAGGACGCGGCGGAGAAGCTCTTCCGCCTGCTGGACGCCATCGAGGAGGTCGACGACGTCCAGAACGTCTACTCCAACGAAGACGTGCCGGACGAAATCCTGGCCGACCTGGAGGGCTGACGTTACGATCCGAACGTCTGTTCGGAGGTGAGAGCGTGCGCGTGCTGGGGATCGACCCGGGCCTGACCCGCTGTGGTGTGGGCATCGTCGAGGGCGACCCGGGCCGGACGCCGCGGCTGTTGTTCGCCGACGTGGTGCGCACGGCGTCCGACTGCGACACCGGCCAGCGGCTCGCCGACCTGGAGCGCGCGCTCGTGCAATTCCTGGCCGAGTACCGTCCGGACGCGATGGCGATCGAGCGTGTGTTCGCGCGCCGCGACGTGACGACGATCATCGGCACGGCGCAGGCGTCCGGGGTGGCGCTGCTCGTGGGCACGCGCGCCGGGCTGCCCGTCGCGCAGCACACGCCGAGCGAGGTAAAGGCGGCCATCACGGGGTCGGGCCGGGCCGACAAGGCGCAGGTCGGGCACATGGTGATGCGCATCCTGAAGCTGGACGCCGCCCCCCGGCCCGCCGACGCGGCCGACGCGGTCGCGCTGGCCGTCTGCCACCTGTGGCGCGCCCCCGCCCAGGCACGCCTCGCGCAGGCGCAGGTGCGCCGCGAGCTGGCCGAGGGGCAGGCTCGGGCGCGCGCCCGGGCCGCGGAGAGGAGACGCGCATGATCGCCCAGTTGACCGGCACCGTCACGGCGGCCGGCGCCACGTGGGTGGTGCTGGACGTCGGGGGCGTCGGCTTCCGGGCCCTGTGCACGCCGGCGGTCGCGGCGTCCGTGCGGCTCGGCGAGCCGGCGACGGTCGCGACGAGCCTGGTCGTCCGGCAGGATTCGCTGACCCTCTACGCGTTCGCGGACGCCGACGAGCGCGACCTGTTCGAGCTGGTGCAGTCGGCGTCCGGGGTGGGGCCGAAGATCGCGCAGGCGGTCGTGTCGGTGCTGCCGCCGGCCGAGTTCGCCGCGGCGATCGCCGCCGAGAACGTCGTCGCGCTCACCAAGGTGCCGGGCATCGGGCCGAAGGGCGCCAAGAAGATGGTCATCGAGCTGAAGGAGAAGGCGGCCGCGCTGGGGCTGCCCGCCGCCGGGCCGGCCGCTCCGGGCGCCCCGCGGACGGCGGCGTCCGACTGGCGAGACCAGGTGCGCGGCGGGCTGGAGTCGCTGGGGTGGTCGTCCCGGGACGCCGAGGCCGCGTGCGAACGCGTCGAGCCGCTGGCGTCCGAGAACCCCGAATGGGGCGTCGGTGAGCTGATGAAGGCCGCGCTGAGGAGCCTGGCGAAGTGACCCGGCCCGACGACGCGCGCGACCCGCTGGACCCGCTCGACCCCCACGCCAGCGCCGACGACACGCTGGCCGAGTCGGCGTTGCGTCCCGAGACGCTCGCCGAGTTCCGGGGGCAGGCCCGCGTGGCCGAGCAGCTCGGCCTCGTGCTCGCCGCGGCGCAGCACCGCGGGCAGGTGCCCGACCACGTCCTGCTGTCGGGCCCGCCCGGGCTGGGCAAGACGACGCTGGCGATGATCATCGCGCACGAGCTCGGCTCGCCGCTGCGCATCAGTTCGGGCCCGGCGATCCAGCACGCGGGCGACCTGGCCGCGATCCTGTCCGGGCTGTCGGAGGGCGAGGTGTTCTTCCTCGACGAGATCCATCGCATGAGCCGCCCCGCCGAGGAGATGCTCTACCTGGCGATGGAGGATTTCCGGGTCGACGTCGTCGTCGGGAAGGGCCCCGGCGCGACCGCGATCCCGCTGGAGATCCCCCCGTTCGTGCTGGTGGGGGCCACGACGCGCGCCGGGCTGCTGCCCGGGCCGCTGCGCGACCGCTTCGGGTTCACCGGCCAGTTGGACTTCTACGCGACCGACGCGCTCGTCGGCATCGTGCTGCGCTCGGCGTCCCTGCTGGGGATCGGCTTGGACCGGGCGAGCGCGGAGGTGATCGCCTCCCGCAGCCGCGGGACGCCGCGCATCGCGAACCGCCTGCTGCGGCGCGTGCGCGATTACGCGCTCGTGAAGGCGTCCGGCACGATCACGCCGGCGGTCGCCGCGGCGGCCCTCGAACTGTACGAGGTGGACGCCTTGGGCCTCGACCGGCTCGACCGCGCGGTGCTGGAGTCGGTGTGCGTCCGGTTCGCCGGCGGCCCGGTCGGCCTGTCCACGCTCGCCATGAGCGTGGGGGAGGAGACCGAGACGGTGGAGGAGGTCGCGGAACCCTTCCTCATCAGGCAGGGCTTCCTCATGCGGACGCCGCGGGGCCGCGTCGCGACCCCCCGCGCCTGGGCGCATCTGGGGCTCGCCGTGCCGCGCGACACGGGCGGCGCAGACCTTTTCAGTGACCAGGACGAGTAGACGGTAGTCTTGCTGGCCGGTGGCCTTGCCGCCTCGCCTGTCCTGTCCGCATTACAAGGGAAATTTCCTCATGGGTGACTCCAGCATCTGGTCGACCGTCCTGATCTTCGGCGTTCCGATCCTCGCCATGTACCTGCTGTTCATTCGGCCGCAGCAGAAGAAGCTGCGCGCGCAGCAAGAGACGGTCAACCGGCTCGAGCCGGGCGCCCGCATCATGACCACGGCCGGCGTCTACGCGACGCTCGTCCACATGGGGCAGCGGCAGGCGATCATCGAGATCTCGCCCGGCGTCGAGATGACGGTCGCGCGGCAGGCGATCTCCCGCGTGGTCGCCTCGGCGGAGGAAGACTTCGAGTACGAGGACGAGAACGCGGCCGAGGTTCCCGCCGGCGAGGCCCTCGCGGTCGAGGGCGCCGTCGAGGGGCAGTCGTCCGACGCGCGGCCCTCCGATGTGCAGCCGTCCGACGCCCAGGCGTTCGACACGCCGGCCCGCGACGCTCCCGCCGCACCCGAGGCGTCCGGCACCGGCGCGACGAGCGCCGGCCAGGGCACGGAGCCCGGCCCGGGCTTCGCCCGGCCGAACGACGATCTTCCGCGGCCGGGGACCACCGACCCGAAGGCGAACTGAGAAAGGGCTCGCGTGGCGACATCCAGCTCGCATCGGCAGCGTCCGCTCCGGTCGCTGCTGGTCTTCCTCCTCTGCGCGGCGGCGCTCTACGTGATCATGGCGGTCAACAACGCGTGGACGCCGAAGCTCGGCCTCGACCTGCGCGGCGGCACGACGATCACGCTGACCGCCCGCAACACCACCGGCCAGGGCGCCGTCGACCCGAACAGCCTCCAGCTCGCGCGCACGATCATCCAGCAGCGCGTGGACGCGATGGGCGTCGGCGAGTCGGAGGTCACGACGTCCGGCGACAACCAGATCATCGTCGCGGTGCCGAACGTGGCGCCCGATCAGCTCCGCGAGATGGTGGGGCAGACCGCCCAGCTCTACTTCCGGCCGGTGTACGCGGTCGAGCAGGTGCAGCAGTCGTCCCAGACGCCGAGCGGCCTGCCGACCCCGGTCCCGCAGCCGCGTCCGACGACCCCGGCGGCCAAGCAGCCGACGGTCGCCGAGGCGATGAACTGGAAGCCGTCCGAACGCGACCAGGCCGACTTCGCGGCCTACAAGTGCGGGGAAGAGTTCCCCGACGTCACCGACCAGCCCCTGATCGCCTGCGATCGCGAGAAGCAGGCCAAGTTCCTGCTCGGGCCGGTCGTCGTGCCGGGCGACCTGCTCACCGGGGCCGAGGCCGGTATTCCGAGCAACGGCGTGTCGTGGCAGGTCAACCTGCAGTTCAACGATCGCGGCGGGCGGCTGTTCGAGGAGGCGACGCGGCTGCTCGCTCAGAAGCAGGAGCCGCAGAACACCTTCGCGGTCGTGCTCGACTCGGAGGTCATCACCTACCCGCGGGTCACCACGGCGATCGCCGGCGGCAAGGCGCAGATCACGGGCAACTTCACGCAGAAGTCCGCGACCGACCTGGCGAACGTGCTCAAGTACGGCGCTCTGCCGCTGAGCTTCGAGCTGTCGGAGTCGGCGAACGTGTCGCCGACGCTCGGCGGTGAGCAGTTGCGGGCGGGCGTCATCGCGGGCCTCATCGGCCTCGCGCTGGTCGTGGCGTACTCGGTGCTCTACTACCGCGGCCTGGCCGTCGTGGTCGTGGCCAGCCTCGTGCTCGCGGCGGCGATCACCTACGCGCTGCTCGTGCTGCTCGGGCAGGCGATGGGCCTCGCGCTCAACCTGCCCGGCATCGCCGGCGCGATCATGGCGATCGGCGTCACGGCCGACTCGTTCATCATCTTCTTCGAGCGAATACGCGACGAGGTCCGCGAGGGCAGATCGCTGCGCAGCGCGATCGAGACCGGCTGGCACGGGTCCAAGAAGACGATCCTGATCGCGGACGCCGTCTCCATGCTGAGCGCGATCGTGCTGTTCATCCTCGCGATCGGCGCGGTGAAGGGCTTCGCGTTCACGCTGGGCCTGACGACGATCATCGACGTGTTGATCGTGTTCTTCTTCACCAAGCCCCTGGTGACGCTGTTGGGCCACACGAAGTTCTTCGGGGAGGGGCGCCGGTTCTCGGGCTTCGAGCCCGAACACCTCGGCGTCGAGCGGCGCAGGCGCCGCACCCGCCGCGTCCCCGTCGCGAAGGAGGCCTGAGGTGGCGACCAAGCACAAGGGCGGATTCGCCCACCGGCTCTACACCGGCGACCTCTCCTACGACTTCGTCGGGCGCCGCAAGCTCTGGTACGCGATCTCCGGGGCGATCCTGCTGATCTGCCTGCTGGGCGTCCTGATCCGCGGCCTGAACCTGTCGATCGAGTTCCGCGGCGGCACGGAGTTCGCCGTCCCGACGCAGGTGAACGCGCAGACGGTCGACGAGTATCGCGAGGTCGTCCAGCAGATCAACCTGCCCGACAACGAGAACGTCCGGGCGAACACGGTCGGCGACAACCAGGTCCGCGTCCAGACGCGGGCGCTGACCGCGCAGGAGGAGACCGAGGTCCGCAACATCCTGGCCGAGCACGCCGGCGTCCCGAGCAATCAGGTGACGAACAGCCTGATCGGCGCCTCGTGGGGCCAGCAGATCACCGAGCGCGGCCTGATCGGGCTCGGCGTCTTCCTCGTGCTGGTGAGCCTGATGATCTGGGCGTACTTCCGCAACTGGAAGATGTCGGTGGCGGGGCTGGTCGCCTTGATCCACGACCTGTGGGTCACGGTCGGCGTCTACGCGCTGCTGCAGTTCACGTTCAGCCCCGCCAGCCTCATCGGCATGCTGACGATCCTCGGGTACTCGCTGTACGACACGGTCGTGGTGTTCGACAAGGTCCGCGAGAACACGCGCGACATCGGCAACCAGACCCGGACGTACGCGCAGGCCGCGAACGCGGCCGTCAACCAGGTGCTGGTCCGGTCGATCAACACGACGATCATCGGCGTCCTCCCCGTGGCGGCGCTGCTGTTCGCCGGCGTGTTCATCCTGGGCACCGGCCCCCTGAAGGATCTCGGCCTGGCCCTGTTCGTCGGCATGATCGCCGGCGCCTACAGCTCCATCTTCATCGCGACCCCGCTGCTCGTGCAGATGAAGCAGCACGAGCCCGAGCTCGTCGAGCACGATGCTCGCCTCGCGCGGCGGGACGCCCGCCGGGCCGAGCGCGCGGAGCGCGCCGGGAGCGGCGAGGGCGCGGAGGCGTCCCGGCCCGGGCGGTCGGTCATCGCGACCGTCGACGGGGCGGAAGCGGTAGAGACCGAGGGGTTCGGCGTCCTCACGGCCGAAGAGCTTCGCGAGCGGCATCAGCCGCGTCGGACCACGCGGAGTGAAAGGAGAAGGCCGTGAGCGAGCTCACCGAGAATCAGCGGCTGATCGTCGACCTGATCAGGGACGTGCCGGACTGGCCCAAGCCGGGCGTCACGTTCAAAGACATCACGCCGCTGCTCGAGCGCCCCGAGGGGCTGCGCACCGCGGTCGACGAGCTGACGGCGACCGCGCCCGAGGCTATCGACGTGGTCGTCGGCATGGAGGCGCGGGGGTTCATCTTCGCGGCACCCGTCGCGCTGGCGCTCAACGCGGGGTTCGTGCCCGTCCGCAAGCCCGGCAAGCTGCCGGGTGACGTCTACAGCGAGACGTTCGCGCTCGAGTACGGCGACGCGACCCTCACCGTGCAGAAGGACGCCCTGTGGCCCGGCGCACGGGTCATGGTGATCGACGACATCCTGGCCACCGGTGGCACGATCGCGGCGACCGCCGCGCTCATCAAGCGGCTCGGGGCCACGCTGGTGCACGTGTCGGTGCTGATGGAGCTCGGGTTCCTGCCCGGCCGCTCGGTCCTGGAGACCGCCGGCGTCGACTCGTTCTCCACCGTGGTCACCGTCTGAGCATGGGCGGCGAGGGGCGCGAGAGCGGGTCCCTGTGGGGGTACCGCTCGATGGTGAAGCTCCCGGCGCGGGCACCGTCCCCGCTGCGGGAGCTCATCCGGCGCGCGCTCATGGCGTTCGGCCTGGTCGTGGTGAACACGCTCATCGTGTACCTCGATCGCGGCAGCTACAGCGACAACGTGAACCACGACGGGGTCAGCCTCGTCGACGCGTTCTACTACGCGACGGTGACCGTGACGACGACCGGCTACGGCGACATCACGCCCGTCTCCGATCACGCGCGCCTGCTCAACGCGATCCTGGTGACGCCGCTGCGCGTGGCGTTCCTGGTGTTGTTGGTCGGCACGACGCTCGAGGTGCTGGCCAACGAGGGGCGCCGGGCCCTGTCGGACAGCAAGTGGAGGAAGAGGATGCGCAACCACACGGTCGTCCTGGGGTACGGGACGATGGGGCGCAGCGCCGTCAGCACGCTGCTGCGCCAGGGCGTTGACAAGGAGAAGATCGTCGTCGTCGACCAGGGCTCGGCGGCCGTCGCCGCGGCCAACCGCGACGGGCTGGCCGCGTTCGAAGGGCACGCCACGTCGCGCGACCTGCTGAACCGGGCCGAGGTGCCGAAGGCGCGCGAGGTCATCATCACGGTGAACCGCGACGACACGGCGATCCTCGCCACCCTCACCGTGCGCCAGTTGAACCCGCGGGCGCACGTGGTCGTCGCCGTCCGGGAGGCCGCGAACGTCGCGCTGGTGAAGCAGGGCGGCGCGAACGCGGTGGTCACGTCGTCCGATTCGGTCGGACGCCTCGTCGGGCTGTCCACGGTCAGCCCCGAGCTGGGCTCGGTGATGGACGATCTGCTGTCGGCCGGCGAGGGTCTCGAGGTCGCCCAGCGCATCGTCGAGAAGGACGAGGTGGGCCGCAACCCGGCCGACCTGGACGACCGCGTCATCGCCGTCGTCCGCAACAAGTCCCTGCGCAAGTACTACGACCCGACCTGCGCCGAGTTGAAGGCGGGCGACGAGGTCGTCGTCGTCCGGCAGGCGACGCGCCCCGGGCCGGAACTGCCGCCCGAGTGACGCGCGTCGTCGTCGCGCTCGGCGTCCTCGGCTTCTCGTTCTGGCGTGCCGCGGACGCCTACGCGTCCGTCATCGCCCGCGGCGGCGGCGACCACCAGACCGCGGACTGGCTGATCAGCTACGCGGGTGGGTTCGTCCGGCGGGGGCTGTTCGGGGAGGCGTTCTGGGCGGTCGCCCCGACGGGCCAGGCGGGGCTGTGGGCGCTGTACTGGTTCCAGGTGGCGTGCTGGGCGGTCGTCGTCGCGTTCGGCGTGCAGTACCTGGTGCGCGAGAAGTTCTCGTGGGCGTCCGTCGCGCTCGTCTGCGGGCCGGCAGCCTGGTGTTTCCCCGGGTGGGACCCGGCGGGCGGGTTTCGCAAGGAGATCCTCGTCTTCGTCGCGCTCTGCCTGCTCGGGTGGGTGCGCCTCGGCCCCGGGCGCCGGCTGCGGGACGCCCTCCTCACCGGCCTCGCGCTGCTCTTCTACGCGCTCGCGGTGTTCTCGTGGGAGGCGAGCGCGGTGCTGCTTCCGGCGGTGCTGTGGCTCGTCCTGGTCGGCGAGCGCGGCCGGACGGACGTGCCGGGGCGTCCGGGGGTCGGGGTCGCGTTTCTGGCGATCTCGGTCGTCGGGGTCGTCGCGAGCGCGCTGGCGCACGGGGACGCCGCGGCGGCCGCGGCGTCCTGTGAGGCGATCCGCGCCCACGGCTTCGAGGCGCCGGGGCTGTGCAACGGCGCCGTCCGCTGGCTCGGCCTCTCCACGGACGCCTCCCTGCGGTCGGTCGCCACGTACTGGCCGCGGCTGCTCGCGGTCGTCCCGCTGCTGGTGCTCGGGACCGTCGCCCTCTGGACGACGCCCTGGCTGCGCCGCAACGCCGGCTGGGCCGCCGCGACCACGATCGCGGTGCTGCCCCTGTTCGTCATCGCCCTCGACTACGGCCGCTGGACGCACATGCTGGTCATGGCGCTCGCGATCTGCGTGGCGTCGTCGGTGCGCGGGGCGGGGGAGTCGAAGCAGTGGACGGCCGTGGCCGCCTGCGTCTACGTGATGGCGTGGGGCGTCCCGCACAGCCTGAACGCGGGGGTCGGGTGGCTCGGGTTCCTGCAGGCGTCCGGGCAGAGCGTCATCGCCCGGCTTTGGGGTGGCTGAACCCCGCCCCTCGACGGCCCCGCCGGGCTAGATTGGCCCCTGGACAGATGGTCAGACCACGTGGGGTGGGGGATGAAAGCGTTCAAGCTGGTCGTGACGGGCGTGGGCCACGTCGGCTCGTACGTGCTCGCGGACGCCATGAAGGCGGGGTTGTTCGCGGAGATCGCGGTCATCGACGTGCTCGAGAACGTGGCCCGCGGCGAGGCGCTCGACCAATGGCAGGCCACCGGGGTCGGCACGCTCGGCGGGACGCGCATCCACGCGGGCTCGCCCGCCGACTACGCGGACGCCGACGTCGTCGTGGTCGCGGCCGGCCCGAGCATCCTCCCGGACCCGGACGACCCGACCGGCGAGCCCGACCGGACCCTGCTGACCACGGTGAACGCGGCGGTCGTCCGGCAGGTGATGGGGGAGATCGCGGCCAACACGTCCGACGCCGTCGTCATCTTCATCACCAACCCGCTCGACACGATCGTGTACATCGCGGAGAACGAGTTCGGCTACCCGGCGGGCCGCGTCTTCGGCACCGGGACGATGCTCGACTCCGCGCGGCTGCGGCAGTTCGTGGCGGCGGCCTGCGGGGTGAGCCCGACGGCCGTCAGCGGCTACATGATGGGCGAGCACGGCCACACGGCGTTCCCCGTGCTGAGCCGGCTGTCCGTCGCGGGGCTCGCGTGGGACGAACTGCCGGCCGTGTTCGGCGACGGTGTTCGGCTCGACCCCGAGCACGTCCGGCGCCAGGTCGTGAAGGCCGCGTTCGACGTGCTGAACGGCAAGGGCTGGACGAACGCCGGCGTCGCCCAGGCGGCCGTCCAGCTCGCGCGGGCCGTGCTGCTCGACGAGCAGGGCATCTACCCGGTGAGCTCGACGTTGCGCGGCGAGTACGGCCACGACGGCGACGTGGCCCTGTCGCTGCCCACCCTCATCGGGCGCCGCGGCATCGAGCGACGGATCCCCGTCGCCCTGGACGCCTGGGAGCGCGACCACCTGGCCGACTCGATCTCCTACATTCAGCAGGCGATGGCCGAAGCCGGAACGCCCAGGTCGGGGTCATTGGTGGCCCCCAGGGCGGGGGCGTCCTAGACTCGGTTCACCACGAGGCAAGGGGGTAGGCGTGCCCGAAGCACCGCAGCGATTCGGCGCGGGCGCCGCTGTCACGCCCGGGTCCCCGACGTCGCCGGCCGGCCCCGACCGTCTGGGCACCGACCAGCCTCGCATGCGGATGCGGCAGGTGCTCGCGCGCCTGGGCTCCCCGCGCAGCCAGCAGCCGAGCCAGCTCGAGCCGCTGTTCAACGCGATGCGCACCCATCACGCGAAGCTCGACACGGCGCTCATCGAGCGCGCCTATCGCACCGCCGAGCACTACCACTCCGGTCAGACGCGCAAGAGCGGCGACCCGTACATCACGCATCCGCTGGCGGTCGCGACGATTCTGGCGGGCCTGGGCATGACCGAGCCGACGCTGTGCGCGGCCCTGCTGCACGACACGGTCGAAGACACCTCCTACACGCTGGAGCAATTGCGTGCCGACTTCGGCGACGAGGTCGCCACGATGGTGGACGGCGTCACGAAGCTCGACAAGATGACGTACGGCGAGTCGGCGAAGGCCGAGACGATCCGCAAGATGGTCGTGGCGATGAGCCGCGACATCCGCGTCCTGGTGATCAAGCTCGCCGACCGGCTGCACAACATGCGCACGATCCACTTCCTGCGGCCCGACAAGCAGAGCCGCATCGCGAAAGACACGCTGGAGATCTACGCCCCGCTGGCCCACCGGCTCGGCATGAACGCCATCAAGTGGGAACTGGAAGACCTATCCTTCTCGGTGCTCGAGCCGAAGATCTACAACGAGATCGTGAAGCTCGTCGCCCAGCGCGCGCCGATGCGCGAGGAGTACCTGCGCGCCGTCATCGACCAGGTCAAGGCCGACCTCGCCGAGGCGAACATCACCGCGACCGTCTACGGGCGGCCGAAGCACTACTACTCGATCTATCAAAAGATGATGGTCCGCGGCCGCGACTTCTACGAGATCTACGACCTCGTGGCGCTGCGCGTCCTGGTCGACGACAAGCGCGACTGCTACGACGTCCTCGGCGTCGTCCACGCCCGCTGGCGTCCGCTGCCGGGGCGGTTCAAGGACTACATCGCGATGCCCAAGTTCAACCTCTACCAGTCGCTGCACACGACGGTGCTCGGGCCCGGCGGGAAGCCGGTCGAGCTGCAGATCCGCACGCACGAGATGCACCGGCAGGCCGAGTACGGCGTCGCAGCCCACTGGCGCTACAAGGAGGGCAAGGGCGCCGGCGACGAGATCAACTGGGTGCAGTCGATCTCCGAGTGGCAGAAGGAGACGGAAGATTCCGGGGAGTTCCTCGACACCTTCCGCGACGAGATCGCGAAGAACGAGGTCTTCGTCTTCAGCCCGAAGGGCGACGTGATCTCGCTCCCGCAAGGGTCGACGCCGGTCGACTTCGCCTACGCGATCCACACCGAGGTCGGGCACCGCTGCATCGGCGCTCGCGCGAACGGACGCCTCGTCCCCCTCGACTCGCCGCTCGCGATGGGCATGGTCGTCGACATCATCACGTCGAAGTCGCCCAACGCCGGCCCCAGCCGCGACTGGTTGGGGTTCGTCAAGACGCCGCGGGCGCGCAGCAAGATCCGCCAGCACTTCACCCGCGAGCGGCGCGACGAGTCGATCGAGCAGGGCAAGGAGGCGCTCGCGAAGCAACTCCAGCGCCACGGGTTGTCGGTGCAGCGCACGACCAGCCCCGAGTCGCTCGCCGGCGTCGCCCAGCACTTCCACGTGCCGGACGCCAACACGCTCCTCGCCCAGATCGGCGAGGGCACGATCGGTGCGCAGGCGGTCGTCCAGCAGCTTGTGACGACGCTGGGCGGCGAGGAGGCGGTGGCCGAGGCGTCCGCGGCCGAGCAGTCGCTGTTCGGCGTCACGCCGCGCCGGCGCGCCGGCAGCAACAGCATCGTCGTCGACGGCGACCCGAACATGTGGGTCAAGCTGGCCCGCTGCTGCATGCCGGTGCCGGGCGACGACATCGTCGGGTTCGTGACGCGCGAGGACGGCGTGTCGGTGCACCGCAGCGACTGCTCCAACGTCGCCGCCCTGCGCAAGATGCCCGAGCGGTTCGTGAACGTCGCCTGGGCGCCCGACGGCGAGTCGGCGTTCCTCGTCGCGATCCAGGTCGAGGGCATCGACCGGGCCGGGCTGCTGTCCGACGTCACGCGCGTGCTGTCCGACATGCACATGAGCATCATCTCGGCGAACGCGCAGGCGTCGAAAGACCGGGTCTTCTCGATCCGCCTCACGTTCGAGACGCCCGACCCGCGGCACCTCACCGGGGTCATCAACGCGGTCAAGCGCGTGAGCGGCGTCTACGACGTGAACCGCGTCCAGTCGAGGTAGCACGCGGGGCGTCTCTCAGGAGGCCATCGAACCCACCATCCCGGTGAAGTAGGGGACGAGCCAGATCGCCCACACCGTGGTCGAGAACCGGTGGAACCGGCCGCGCGCCCGCTCGGACCCGCGGATCAGGACGACCAGCGCCCACGCGAGGTGGGCGGCCATCAGCACGAGCGCGGCCGCGCCGGTCACCTGCATGATGCCGGTCAGGACGCCGGCCGCGCCGGTCGCGGCCGCCCGCCCCGAGCGGGCGATCGCGCTCATCGTGGCGGTTCCGGCGACGTCGAGGGCGAGCCCCAGCGCGAAGAACCCCGCGTGCCAGGGCTTGAGGACGCCGGAGCGGCGCTCGGCCCACACCCCGGTGGTGTAGGCGAGGAGGGCTCCGGTGATGAGGACGATGGCAGGAATCAACATGGCTTCGACGCTACGAAACCGGCCCTCCGCGCCCATCGCCCGCCGGATGGAGCCGCCCTCCATCGTTCGATGGAGGCGTCCCGACCCGCGCACGGCTAGGTTGGACGCATCATGGCGCACGACCGGTCCGCGATCGCCCTCGCTGCGGCGCAGCATGCCCTGTTCGTGGTCCTGCTGGCGATCGGGGCCGCTCAGGCGACCGAGCAAGCGCGCTGGACGCCGTGGGCCGCCGCCGCGGCCGTCGCGCTGGCCGCCTGGTACGTCCTCGGCGCGGTCCGCGGACGCCGCTGGTCGCGCCCCCGCGGGCTCGCCTGGCTGGCGGGTCTCGCCGCGCTGTGGGTCGTGCTGCTGGCCGGGTCGCCGACCTTCGCCTGGCTCGTCTTCCCGCTGGCCCTGCTGACGGTGCACCTGGTCAGGGGGTGGGCGGGGATCGCGGCGGTGGCCGCGCTGACGGCGGCGGCGATCCTCCGGCTGCTGCCGGAGGCGTCCAGCCCCGAGGGGGCGGTCGTCGGCCCGGTCATCGGAGCCCTCGTGGCGATCGGGGTGGTGCGCGGCTTCCAGGACGTGCTGGCCGAGTCCCGCGAGCGCGGGCGCCTGCTCGCCGAGCTCGAGGCCGCCCAGGCCGAACTGGCCGTCCTCCAGCACGAGGCCGGCGCGGCCGCGGAGCGCCAGCGGCTCGCCCGCGACATTCATGACACGCTGGCGCAGGGCTACTCGTCGATCGTGCTCCTCGCGCGGGCCGCCCGCGCCCGCGGGACGTCCGAGGACGACCTCCTCGCCCAGATCGAGGAGACGGCGTCCGCGAACCTGCTGCAGGCGCGCGGAGTCGTGCGGGCGCTCGCGCCCTCCGAGCTGGAGGGTGCCCCGCTGCCCGCCGCGATCCGGCGGCTGCTCGACACGCTCGCCGACCAGACCGGCCTGGACGCCGACCTCGCCGTGAGCGGCGACCCGGCCGGGACGCCCACGGCCGTCGAGGTCGCCGCGCTCCGCCTCGTGCAGGGGGCGCTCGCGAACGTGCGGGCGCACGCGGAGGCGTCCCGGGTCGTCGTGTCGCTCACCTACGACCCGGCCGGCGAACTGCTCGTCGACGTGGTGGACGACGGCCGCGGCTTCGACGCGGCCCGCGAGCCGACGGTCGGCCCCGGCGGAAGCGGCTTCGGACTACGGGCGATGCGCGAACGCATCGCCGAGATCGGCGGGACGCTGACGGTCGAGTCCGCGCCGGGGGACGGCACGGCGGTGGCGGCGACGATCCCGTTCGAGCGGGGGGCGTGATGACGACGCCGGGCGCGCGGCCCACGACGGTGGTGCTCGTGGACGACCACCCGGTCGTCCGGGCGGGGCTCACCGCCCTGCTGCGGACCACCGGCACGATCGAGGTCGTCGGCGAGGCGTCGGACGCGGCGTCCGCGCTGCGGCTGGTCGAGGCGCGCGAGCCCGACGTGATCCTCATGGACCTCCAGCTCGGCGCCGACGACGGCGTCGAGCTGACGGTGGAGCTGCTGCGCCGGCGTCCGCAGCGCCGCGTGCTCATCCTCACCACCTACGACACGGACGCCGACATCGTCCGGGCGATCGAGGCGGGCGCCTGCGGCTACCTGCTCAAGGACGCCGACCCGGCGACGCTCGCGGCGTCCGTCGAGGCGGCCGCCCGCGGGGAGACCGTGCTCGCGCCGGTCGTCGCCCAGCGGCTGGCCCGGCGCGTGTCTCGCCCGCCGACCGAGCTGACGGCGCGCGAACTCGACGTGCTGGTGCTCGTCGGGCGCGGGCTGGCCAACCGGCAGATCGCCAAGCAGCTCTTCGTGAGCGAGGCGACCGTGAAGACGCACCTCGTGCACGTGTTCGAGAAGCTCGGGGTCGACAGCCGGACGGCCGCCGTCGCGACGGCCCGCGAGCGCGGGCTGATCCGCTGAGGCGGGCGGCGTCCGATCGGCTCCGCACCGACAGACGCCCGCCCAGCCGGGGGCTGCGCGGGCGGCGTCCGAGGACAACCCCTTCTCAGCGTGTGAAGTCGGCCAGCGTGGCCTGGGCCTGCTCGAGCCAACTCGTGTAGGTGGCGATGGAATCCTCGGCCTTCTTGACCGCGGACTTGTCGCCCCGCGCCTCCGCCTTGGTGATCTTCGCCTGCAGCTTCTCGATCTCGGTGGACAGCATGGCCACCGTCTCCTCGGCGCGCTGACGCGCCTCGGGGTCGGTCCGCTTCCACTCGTCGTCTTCCGCCTTCTTGACCGCCTGCTCGATGGCCCGGACGCGGTTGTCGAGTCCGCGGATGGAGTCGCGCGGCACCTTGCCCAGCCCGTTGTACTGGTCGAGGAAGGCCCGGTAGGCGGTGCGGGCCTTGTCGAGGTCGGTGACGGGCAGGATGTCCGCCTCGGCCTGCGTGAGCAGCGCCTCCTTGGCCTCGAGGTTGCCGCGGAACTCGGCGTCCTGCTCCGACTGGGCGGCGGCGCGAGCGTTGAAGAACTGATCCTGCAGCCCGCGGAACTCGGCCCAGAGGGCGTCGTCGACGTCGCGGGGCGCGGGCCCGGCGGCCTTCCAGCGGCTCATCAGGTCGCGGAACGCGCCCGACGTCGGCCCCCACGCGGTCGAGTCCGCGAGCTCGCGGGCCTCGCCGATGATCTGTTCCTTGATCGCGCGGGCGCCGTCGCGCTTGGCCGCCTGCTCGGCGAACTGCGCCTTGCGGCGCCGGGTGTAGGTGGTGCGAGCGGAACTGAACCGGTGCCAGAGGGCGTCGTCGGTCGCGCGGTCGATGCGGGGGAGGGCCTTCCAGTCGTCGAGCAGCGCGCGGAAGCGGTTGACCCCGCCCCGCCAGTCGTTGCCCGCCGCGAGGGCCTCGGCCTCGGCGACCATGCCCTCCTTCGCCTCGCGCGTCGCCTCGTGCTGCTTGGCGCGCTCGGCCTTGCGCGCCTCGTTCTGCTCGGCGAGCAGCGGCGCGAGGCCGTCGAGGCGCGCGGCGAGCCCGGCGAGGTCGCCGACGGCGTTCGCGCCGACCACCGACGTGCGGACGTTCTGGATCGACTTGCGGGCCTCGTCGGGCGAGAGGGCGCCGGCACGGATGCGCTGCTCCAGCAACCCCACCTCTGTTTCGAGGTTCTGGAAGCGACGGACGTAGAAGTTGAGCGCGTCGCTGCTCGGGACGTCGGGGACCTGACCGACCGTGCGCTCGCCGTCGCCCTCGAGGACATACACCGTGCCGTCCTCGTCGACGCGGCCGAAGCTGGCCGGACCTGTGGAGTCAGTCATGCGGGTTATCTTGCCCCATCCGGGAGCCGCTGTGCGCGAAGTGGACAACGATAAGGTGGCAGTCGTGTTTCTTGCATCATTCGCGTCCGGTCCGTGGCAGGCGAACTGCTACCTCGTGGGGCCGGACGGCTCTGACCAGGCCATCGTCATCGATCCCGGTGTCGAGGCGGCCGATACGGTGCGCTCGGCCCTCGCCGAGTACGGGCGCCGGGCGGCCGGCGTCCTGCTGACGCATGGACACGTTGACCACGTGGCGGACGCCGCGACCGTCGCCGACGAGGCCGGCGTCCCGGCGTGGCTGCACTCCGCGGACGTCGACCTGCTGGACGATCCGGCCTCCGGCAACCCGATGATGGCCGCGATGATCGACCAACTCGGCGTGAGCGTCGGGACGCCGGCGGACCTGCGCACGATCGCCGGCGGGGAGTCGCTGGAGGTCGCCGGACTGACGTTCGAGGTCGTCCATGCGCCCGGGCACCGGCCCGGCTGCGTGATGTTCCGGCTGGGCGCGGACACGCCCGAGGAGATCGTGTTTTCCGGCGACGTGCTGTTCGCCGGCTCCATCGGGAGGATGGACCTGCCCGGCGGCGATTCGCGCGCCATGACCGAGACGTTGAAGAATGTCGTGTTGCCGCTGCCGGACGCCGCGGCCGTCCTGCCGGGCCACGGGCCCGCGACGACCATGGCGCGCGAGCGGTCCACGAACCCGTACCTGCAACCGTCGTACCTGAGGTGACCATGAGGCGCATGCCGCTGTCCGGATTTCCCGAGTTCCTGCCCGCGGGGCGGATCGTCGAGCAGGCCGTCCTCGACTCGCTGCGCTCCACGTTCGAGTTGCACGGGTTCGCGTCCGTGGAGACGCGGGCCGTCGAGACCATGGACCAGTTGACGCGCAAAGGCGAGATCGACAAGGAGGTCTACGTCGTCCGGCGGATCCACGCGGCGTCCGACGATCGCGACGAGCTCGGCCTGCACTTCGATCTGACCGTGCCGTTCGCCCGCTACGTGCTGGAGCACGCCGGGCACCTGCAGTTCCCGTTCCGGCGGTACCAGATCCAGAAGGTGTGGCGGGGGGAGCGGCCGCAGGAGGGGCGCTACCGCGAGTTCTGCCAGGCGGACATCGACATCGTCGGGGCCGACACGCTGGCCGCGCACCACGACGTCGAGATCGCGCTCGTGATGCTGGAGGCGCTGGAGCGGCTGCACACCGACCTCGGTATCCCGCCCGTCGTGATGCACGTCAACAACCGCAAGCTCGCCGAGGGGTTCTACCGCGGGCTCGGCGTCGAGGATCACCTCGCCGTGCTGCAGCGCGTCGACAAGCTCGACAGGATCGGCCCGGACGCCGTGGCGGAGCTTCTCACCGACGAGTTGGGCATGGACGCCGCCGCCGCGGCGAAGTGCCTGGAGCTGGCGACGATCTCGGCGTCCGACGGGTCGTTCGTCGACCGCGTGCGGGCGCTCGGCATCGAGCATCCGCTGCTGGACGAGGGGCTTGCTGCGCTGGAGGACGTCGTCCGGGTGGCGGGGGAGGCCGTGCCCGGCCGCCTGGTCGCCGACCTGAAGATCGCGCGCGGGCTCGACTACTACACCGGCACCGTGTACGAGACGGAGATGGCCGGGTTCGAGTCGCTCGGGTCGATCTGCTCGGGCGGCCGGTACGACTCGCTGGCGTTCGACGGCAAGACGACGTACCCAGGCGTCGGCATCTCGGTGGGGGTGACGCGGATCCTGGCGCCGCTGATCGCCAAGGGGAGGCTGACGGCGTCGCGGACGGTGCCGACCGTCGTGCTCGTGGCCGTCGACAACGAGGACGCCCGCGGCGTGGCCATGGCGACCGCGGCCCGGTTGCGGGCGCGGGGGATCGCGACGGAGGTCGCCCCGAAGGCGGACAAGTTCGGCAAGCAGATCCGCTACGCCGACCGGCGGGGGATCCCGTTCGTCTGGTTCAGCTCCGGCGAGGTGAAGGACATCCGCTCCGGCGAGCAGGTTCCCGCCGACCCCGACGCGTGGACGCCGCCCGACGCCGACCGGCGTCCGGGGGTGGCGGCGGCCGCCGCCGACTGAGGGCGTTTCTACCTGACGTTCTCCACACTGGGGTGTGGAGAACGTCACACGGCCTCGGCTGCTGCGATCCGTGGCGCTCCCGTGCGCGCGGCGTCCTGATGCGTCGGGATTCGTCGGGGAGAGCGGGACTGTGGGCTGCACGGAGCGGACGCCTGCGGCGCGGGTCGGCCGGTCCAGGTCACCGGGCTTGGAGGCGTGGATGCACGTTGTTCCGTCGTGGGTCGCGGGGGCGTCCCGGTGCCAGGGTGTGTGACAAAACCCACACCAGGGTGTGGACCATGTCAGGTAGAAACGCACACGGGGCGCGTCAGGGACCCCAGGTGTACCGGTGCTCGGGGCGTCCGGTGGAGCCGTAGCGCAGAGAGAGCGAGACGGAGCCGTCGGCGACCAGATCCGACAGGTAGCGCTGCGCTGTCGCGCGCGATACGCCCAGGGCCTCGGCGACCGCGGCGGCGGTGAGGGACGCCTCGGCGTCCTTGAGCAGGCGCGTCACCGCATCGGCGGTCACCGCCGACCGCCCTTTGGGAAGGTGTTTCACCGGTTTCGGCCGCAGCTGTGCCGCGAGGGCGTCGATCTCCGGCTGCCCCGGGGCGGTGAGGGCCGCGGCGGCGTCCACATAGCGCGCGTAGGCGGCGACTCGCTCCAGCAGGACGGGCATGTCGAACGGCTTCACGATGTATCCGATCGCGCCGCGCGCCAGCGCCCGGCGCACGGTCTCGGGCGCGTCGGCGGCGGTCACCATCATGACGGAGGCGTCCGAGGCGCCGATCAGGTCGGTCCCGCTGCCGTCGGGCAGGTACTCGTCGGCGAGCACCAGGTCGACGGGCTCCGCGGCCAGGCGGGCGCGGGCCTCCGCGAGGGTGGTGGCGCGCCCGACGACCTCGCACGACCGCAGCCGGGCCAGCGCGGCCGCGTGGACCTCCGCCACCCGGAAGTCGTCGTCCACCACCAGCACCCGCACGGTCACGGCCGGCCCCCTTCCTCGTCGATCCCCGGCTCCTCAGCGCTCCCCGGGCTCCCCGGGCTCGCCGGGCTCCCCGG